>CAYOJT010000379.1:0-1504 GCA_964404365.1 uncultured Bacteriovoracaceae bacterium | reverse complement strand
GAGCGAGGAATTCCGGTCGCGGAAGCGAATCGACAGCAGTGTTTCTTTCCGAAGGGAAGCGAAGTTTGGGAAAACGGCGAAGGCACAGCCGATGGTTTTCGATTCACACGCGGCGCGTGTGAGATCGTAACTCTCCCTGGACCTCCTCGCGAACTCGAGCACCTCTGGACGAAATATGCCTCCGCTTGGCTGAAGGCGCGATTTCCAGGACTCCAGCCTGCGCGACTTGAAACTTGGAAATGTTTAGGGATCAGTGAATCTGCTCTAGGCGAAATCGTTGAAAAAGCGGTCGCTGGTTCTCAGCTTAAAACAGGCTACCGAGCAACCGTCCCTTATGTGGAAGTAAAAATCTGGGTGCCAGACGGATTGGATCCAAAAGTAGCTGAATCTGCATTGAGCGCACTCGATCTTGTGCTGAAACCCTATACCGCTACTCGCGGTGGCGAGGATCTTTGTTCCAACTTTTTGCACCAACTCGAATCGAAAACGGGAACGATTGGAGTCATGGTTTTAGATCTGGGCACTCAAGGCATCTTATCCGAGCGACTTATCCAGGCACTCAAAGATCCCAAACACAAAGACCTTCAAGCACGGTTTGAAATTCTGACCCGCTACTCCAATGCATCGAGCGCGGCTGAATTACCGGAGACCGCAAACGAATGGATCTTCGCACTCTTCCCCGAGGGCGAGAGCGTCGTTTTAGGTCCCGAAGGAAAATCCTCACAGAATATCCCTTCTCCCTACACGAGCCCGCTCATGAATGAGCGCCTCAGACGGTTTCGCGTCGAGATGGCCATGAAACACTGGAGCGACGTCTTGATTCGTGTTTCCGGTGGTTCTGCATGAGTGCACCCTACGGTCTGCATTGGTTTCGCCGTGATCTTCGGATTGTGGGGAATCCGGCTTTAACTCAGAATTTAAAGAAGCATGATGGCCGTGTTTTAGGTGTATTCACCTTTGATCGTAAATTTCTTTCTCGGTCCGACTTTTCTCACGGCCGTTTTTTTTTTTTTCTAAAGACATTGGAAAGTCTTCGCTCGGAGATGCGCGCTGAAGGCGGCGATCTGATTTTTTTGGATACGGGTCCGGATGAGGCTTGGTCCGAGCTTTTTACAAAGCTTAAAAAATCGAAACTCGGCCATCCGAGCCTCGTCAGCTGGAATCGTGACTACGAGCCTTGGGCTCGCGCGCGCGATTCACGTATCCAAAAGCTCATCGAGCAAGACTTCAAGACAGAAACTCTGACTGAGCGAGATCACCTCTTGATCGAGCCAGACGAGCTAACTAAAGACGGCCCAGGATCGTTTTATCAGGTCTACACGCCGTTTAAGAAAAAATGGTACTCGATTTTTGATTCCACCCTCATCAACTCACGACTTTTAGAAACGGGTCGCGGAATTAAAGCGGGAGCTTCGACGTTTTCGATCACGTGGCCAAAAGATTTTAAAAATGACGAACTCTTAGATTCGCTCATTTCAGAAACCTCAAAAAAAGTGCCGTTCTC
>CAYOJT010000378.1:0-1537 GCA_964404365.1 uncultured Bacteriovoracaceae bacterium | reverse complement strand
GGAAAGGCGGGAACCACCCAGCCCGTGATCATGGATGCTGCCTCCGTCACTCGCGGGAGGAAACCGCTCATGTTCGTGTAAATACTCATCGCGACAGCCGAGCTGTTTCCCTTCATGAGGTTGTCATTGAGGAATGCTGTGATGGTTACGGCCTGGTCTTTTAGCCCAAGCTCATCGGTCATTTCCGTGAGAACGTTCGTGAGTTTGTGATGAGTGAAACGTGCACGCGAAATCATTTCTGCGGTGTAGGCCGCAGTCTCTTTATTCATCCCTTCGAAAATTTTTGGGTAAAAAGATTCGAACATGAGTTGCTGAATTTTTAGGACACGGTTCTGGCGAGCATACGGATTCATTCGCCACTTCGGAATGAACCCGAGGATCCTACGATCACCCGTGAAATCATTCATGATGTTCATGATCTGTTTGTAAGCTTCCTTTTTCCTCTTCGGCTCGAGTTCGCTAAAGAGCTTCACCATGCTGGTGCGCATTTCCGCGTTTAATTCCATCATCGCGAAATACGCGCCGATTTTTTCTTCGGCATTTACGGGAAGAGCGACCTTGAGGTTCTTTTTCGCGGAATCAATGAGCTTGTCACGGTAGCTCTCGATGGCTTCGATATTGAAATTTCGACGACGCGCCTTCTTCGGCATGGTGAGCATGGCCCAGCCATTTTTTCGAAGGTCCCACATTTTTCCGACGGCTTGTTCGACCGCCATTCCGTACTGAGGGCAGGCGATTTCCGTTAGCGACACCGGATCCACTTGTCCGCCGACTGCGAATGCAAGCGGGGCTGAAGCAATTTGAGTGATCGCGAGAAGGAGGGAAGTGTATTGGACGATTCGAGTTTGTCGCATGACCTACTCTGATCGGAGAAAAGGAGCCGAAATTTGAGCGTCAATATTTTAGCGCTCTGGCGAAGGCGAGGGTTCGATTCCTATGAATACACGACGTTATTTCGCTGAACCTGCGTGAGCGTCTCATCGGGAAAATACTGAAGCGCGAGTTGGATGTGTTCCACTTCTTCAAGCGCGATCTGCCCAAAGATTTCTGCGGATCGAACATCAAACTGCCTGAGCGCTTGTTTAAATCGCTCCCCCGCACGTCGACCGCGCTCTTCAGCTGAGGCCATGAAAATGGAAAAGTCTTTTGCTGTTTTACATTCGACGAGTGAATACCAGAGGGAATCCGAGACGCCGCGGTCTTTCACATCGACGCCGATTTCCTGCATGCGGTACAAAAGCCACCCTAGGTGTTTTTCTTCAGCGAGCGCGAGCCCCCGCCAAGCCGATCGGAGCGAATCAGGGGCATCCGTAAAGGTTTGGGCAGCCCATAAAAACGCGTAATAGGCCTGAATTTCAGCGAAAGCGGCGGCCCTGAGGCGATCCCCGATCCCATCATTCGTATTCATGGGTCGCGTGAGATCCGTTCGCTCGCCAGGAGGGACGAGCTTAAAGGGTTCCCAGGGAGGCTTAGAGCCATCTTTCGGGAGCTCAGCAAGGGTGAAGTTTTCGGGTCTTGGAAAGTTCACGGCTTAGGT
>CAYOJT010000377.1:0-1549 GCA_964404365.1 uncultured Bacteriovoracaceae bacterium | reverse complement strand
CGAGCTTTTTTCTCGTCTCCCTATAGCTGAACTCAATTCTACAACGACGATCTGAACTCACTTACACCTTACGCCACTTTCTTGGTGGTGTCCTTCTCCGCTGCAGTTACAGCGGGCTTCACTTCACCGCCAAAGCTTGGACCTTGTGGGGTCGCACGCTGGTCAGTCTTCTTTTTCTTGTCGTTCGTCGTGAGCTCCTTTTGGAGCGCAAGCTCAGCGAGCGCTTCTTTCGGATCACGATTCTCATCGAAAACGCTCAGTCCGCTTGGAATTGAATTGTCTTCGCAGTTTCTCCAGAGCTGATGGAGAGATTCCTCATACTGTTTTACCACTTGGACAAAAAGCTTGGATGGATTGATGAACGAATTAAATGTTTGAGTCACAACCGAGAAGAAAATTCCAGTCGCACTGGTACTCATCGAGAATGCGATCTTCAGCAAGAACGCATCCATGATCGCTTTCGATCCTTCCGCATCGGCCGGATTCACTCCGCCGAGCTCAGGGAGTGCCTTCATAATTCCAAGGAACGTCCCGAAAATTCCAAGAACGATAAACAAGCTTGGAGTCTGGTTCAGGAAGTCATTCACTGGGCCAGCGGGAATGACGCCGAAAACTTTTGAGAAGCACGGGTTTCCTTGCATGACAAGTTTTGAGACGTTGAGGAGCTCGTCTTTCTCTTCGACGCGCTCATCTTTTCTCAGCGTGGACGCGTATCGGAGGGTGTCACGAACCATGTAGGCCGTACCCTGCTGAATCAAAAACACGCGATCCATAGGCGCCATCACATGGTCCATTTTACGTCTCCGCATGACGGAGCGAACTTCGAAGAGTTCATAAAACGTCTTCTCTAAGAGGCGTTTGAGCGTCACGTAGAAGGAATCCGATCCGCGCGGATTCTCGTAATAGACGTATTTCGCCATTCTTTTCTCGAATTCAGTGACGAACCATTGTTCGCGCTTCACGGTGAACTGAATGAGTGCCCGTGTCGCCAACCCCCCTAGGAAAAGAAGGGTCATGAACGGGAGGAGCATTTCCTTACCGGTAGTGACAACAAAATCGAGTACTGGATGCATACTTTACTTTCCCCTTAGTCTTTCAATTTAAACTTAATGATAACTTTTTGAGCCTGTTTACAGTTGTACTTCGCGCAGAATTCGTGTTCCGGCATCCCATTGGGTGGGAAGTCTTTTCCGGTCTTGCCTTCCGGCAAGTAACCCCTTCCGACAACCTTAATTCTTGGAAGAAGGTCGCGCTGGTGTTCAAACGACATGCGTTTCGTATCGAAAATGTATTTGAAGATCGAGTTTGCACGATTGAAGCTGAGCTTCAGGTTGTGGTTCACTGCTTCCTGATCTTCGGGCTTCAAGCTATCCGGTGGAACGTATCTCCCTCTATAAGTAGAGGACGCAAAACCCACAATTTCGACGTTCTCGATCTGGTTTGCGATTTTATCGTCTTTGAATAAGCTCTTCGAGTAGCCCGGCATGAACTTTTCGAGGGTCGCCTTCATGCTTGGTTTTAATTCCGAACTTCCGGTATCAAAATACTC
>CAYOJT010000376.1:0-1567 GCA_964404365.1 uncultured Bacteriovoracaceae bacterium | reverse complement strand
TTCACAGTACTTTCGCCTAGTTAGGCGGATATTTTACTTACTATAGGAATTAAATGTTTCCATTCCCTGGCCTGCGCCCAAATCTTCCGTTTACCCACGCGATCCTTGCGCACAAAAATTCGAGAGCCGATTTCAGATCCTCTAAAACCGGACTCCCCGACCCGAGCTACCCAGCGTGCTAAGGGGGTTAATGGGCTCTATTTATAAACTAAAGTAGTCGGGCATTCCTTTGTCCTTTACTGCAGTAAGGGGGGATTAGTTTATCGTTTAATTAACTCGAAGCGTTATGCGGCAAATAAGGTCGCTCGGCCCCCGCGCCGAGCGTTTGGAGCCAATTCGCGCCTAAATCCGGAGAACTACACGCATTTTTTCAGAAAAATCGATGAACGGGCTTGCGGGGCAGGAAAATCTCCTTCAAGCTTAAAACAAGTGAAATCAGTGATTTAGCGTAGGTCGTACCGTTTGCTTTCACTTGGATTTATTGGGCAATGATTCAGCAGTTTTACAGCTAAGGAGAACCCCCGCTGTGGCAATGACGAAAGCGGATATCGTTGAGGCTCTGTACGAAAAAGTCGGCTTTTCCAAGAAGGAAGCCGCAGATTTAGTCGAACTCGTTTTCGACCAGATTAAAGGCACTCTCGCCAAAGGTGAGAAGATTAAAATTTCCGGATTCGGCAATTTTGTTGTGCGCGAGAAGCGCTCGCGAATCGGCCGAAATCCTCAAACGGGTGAGTCGATCGAAATTTCCGCTCGCCGCGTTCTGACCTTCCGTCCATCTCAGGTTCTTCGTGCCGAAGTGAACGCTTCGCTCGAAGGTAAACCGATCGACCTCTCGAAAGTCGTTGAAGATGATGACGACGAGGATGATGAAATTTAAGGATAGAGTTCAATTTCCATGATGAACCCCTCGAAAACTGAACAGAAGAAATCGAACGTGGTCCCGGCTCCGAAATGGAACCTGGATGATGAGTCGATTTTGTCTTCGTTTGATCCTGTGATTGAAGCAGGCGGTGGGGTGACCCTTTCCACGGCGCCATTAACGGGCATCGAAGAGGCGCCTGAAGTTTTGGAAATGGTGGAGAGTTTTGATTTAGCCGCGGCCCTCGCTTCCATTCCGAATAAGCTTTTTTTCAGGATTGGGGATGTCGCGGATATTCTCGACGTGAAAACGTATGTACTTCGTTTTTGGGAAACTGAGTTTCCGAGCGTAAAACCTACGAAGTCGAAGTCGGGTCAGCGCGTTTATTCGAAAAAAGACGTCGAGACGCTCATGCTCGTGAAACACCTCCTTTACGTGGAGCGTTTCTCGATTGAGGGCGCCCGTAAGCGTATTCGCGAGCTCAAGCGCGAGAAGGACCCAAAGTCCGCTAAACCCGCCGCTCAAGCTCCTGCATCCACCGAGGTGCGCTCGTCGCTTCAGACCCTTCGTGCTCTGTCTGAGCGCGATGTGGGTGAGTTCTTTCAGTATTAATTCATTGTAGCGCCAAATTTTTGGCTCCCCTGAAATACTTTCCAGAGTCTTCGCCCTAGAACCGATATGTTTCTAGATATGCTCGTGCGTCTACGA
>CAYOJT010000375.1:0-1598 GCA_964404365.1 uncultured Bacteriovoracaceae bacterium | reverse complement strand
CTGCGCCTTCTGCGAGGCACGTTTCGGGTCCGGATCCTTCATTTCTGCAGTGATCACAACACGCGCGCGATCGGGAGTGACTTTTCGAAGGCAAGTCCCATTCACAGTGATTAAGCGATCTAGGGCGTGGCTCGTGAGAGGTAAAAAAAGAACAACTGAAATAATCGAGAGAGTTTTCATGAGAGAAATCATCTCCCGAGCCCCTCAGTTTTTTCAATGGATTAAAGATTTCTTAGCGCTTTCGTTCAAGGAGTAATTCTATTCGTTTTTGGCTCTTTGGCGTCGCGTTTGATGCTGCACGAGGAAGCGGCCGCGAAGCTCCGAAGCCCGCCACTTCAATCCGTTCAGGATTAAAATCAAATTTCTTTACCCAGTAATTCGCGATCCAAGACGCTCGCGCAGTGGAGATCGACCAAAGATTATTCAGTCCGACCGTTTTCGCGGAAGCCTTCGCTTCTCGCAACAACCACTCTTCGTCCTCGCCATCCGCATAACCTTCAATCTTTAAACTTCGGCCGGTGGCCCGGATCAGAGACGCCAAATCATTTAACAGAGGAACCATGTTAGGATCGGGCGCTACTGCGCCCGGACGATAGATCACTTTAGGTGCGATACGGACTAAGAGCTTGCCTTCAGGCGCCTCTTCTACCTCAAGCCAGCTCTCTACTGGTCCTGAGCTCTCTAAGCCTTTAGTCGAAGTAAAGGCCTTGAGAGCGCTTGTCATGATCTGATCACGCATTTCGGTGTTATCGCTCGTCAGATTCGAAGAGGCAGCAGACTCGCCGGCATCAGCGGTCGTTTTTTTCGCCACAGGGCTTGCGAGCTCAGCTTTTATTTTCTCAACTTCTTCTTTGAGTTTTTTCACTTCAAAGCGCGAGAGCGCATAAACACTCAAGAACACTGCGAACAGCAGAAACATCAAGTTCCCAAACGCTGCTTGCCAGTTATCTCCTCGCGATTTTGTTTTCTGCATCTTTATAGATCTCAGGCGCCATCCGCTGAAAGTCGACCCTTCATTCTTTCCGCAATCATATGAGGATTCGCCCCGGCTTGAATTCCTATAATCCCATCACGAATCATCTGAAGCGGTAGCGCGCGATCATCGATTTGCTTTCGGAGCCGCTCGGCAAGCGGAGAGAAAACGAAGTTCGCGAGCATGAGTCCGTACAAGATACTGACGAAAACTCCGGCGATACTCCCGCCAAGTTTTGCGGGATCTTCTAATTTAGAGAGAGCTTCGATGAGACCCAAAATCGCACCCATAACGCCAACCGCTGGGGCAGTTTTTGCTCCCATCTCAAATACTTCAACGACAGTCGCGGAATGAGAGGACCGCGCGGAAATCCGGTCTTCAAACAACCCCCGGATCGCATCCGCTTCGAATCCATCCATCAAAAATCCGATCCCTTCACGAAGATCGGGATTGGATGCGTTTGTCTTCCAAGCATCCAGGCTGAGAAAGCCTTCCTTTCGCGCAGCACTCGCTAATTCGGAGAGCTCTTTCACAATAACGATAGCCGATGCGCGCGGATCTTCGCCTGAAACGAGTGCTTTCATTTCGCGGACGGCGTATTTAACGACTCGGCCCGGAAACGCCA
>CAYOJT010000374.1:0-1628 GCA_964404365.1 uncultured Bacteriovoracaceae bacterium | reverse complement strand
AGAACGAAGTCCTTGTTTTCCTTCTTCTGAATGATGGGGTCCCAAACGGCTGCGACCTGAAGATCCTTTTTGGCCCGCTCAAAAATGTTTCTCAGATAAGTGATTCCACTACTCTCATCTAAGCTCGGTGTATGCATCACGGCCGTGCCGTCATCGAAATCTCCAGGCATGCAGCTTACTGAAAAGAGGTCAGAACAATCTTGTCGATCAAGCGGACTATTTAAATTGATCGAATCTAAACGAGGAGATTGGAGAGTGTTCGGAAGTTGGATGGTTGCCATTTGAATGAAACGTCCGAGCGTCTGCCAGCTCGAATCACTCGCATATGCCTTCGCAGCGAAAACCAGTAGAGCAATTAAAGCGACGTGATGAGCCAGTCTGCAAAACCGTTTCATGGGCTTCTTTCATTTTACCTTGGAATGCGTGGGAGCGGGAATAAATCCGAGTCAAAATTCTGACAAAAACTCATTCATTTCAGATAGTTAGATACTTTTGTCGGAATCTGAAAAGAATTCCGATAAACTACTCAGACCCCATGAAACGCACCGGCTGGATTGTCACTCGCTTCCTCATTGGACTCACGCTGCTCATCCCAGTGACGCCTTCGGCATGGGCGAAAACGAAAAAACATGAGGCTCCTCGATCGAATCCGGATTGGGTGCGTATCGAAACTGAGCTGAAAAAAGAGAAGTTTAAACCGGGCTTCATTCTCTTTCTTAAAAGTCACTTCGATCCGACCTATCACGAAAACGTTCTCAATTTGAATATGCTAGGATTCTTAACGCCCGTGGATCATCAAGAGCAGGTGACAGACGAAGCCGTTGAGGAGACGAAAAGATTTCTCAACGCCGAAAAGGACTCACTCACGCTCGCGGCGAAGAAATTTAAAGTTGATCCCGAATACATTTCGGCGCTCCTCTACATCGAAACTCGGCACGGAAGAATACGGGGTAAATATCACGTACCGAGCGTATTCGCGAGTTTGGTTTCGGTGCGAAATAAAACCTTTCAAGCAAACTTGATGGTTGAGGCGAAAAAGAGAATGTCTGCGGACTCCCCACCGCTCAAAGAGGTTCTGAAAAAGGTTCGCGAGAAAGTGAAAACAAAATCGAAATGGGCCGCCTCTGAATTGAGAGAGGCCCAAAAGATTTACCTCCGTGACCCAGAGTACGCACATGAGTGGCTCGGCTCCTTCGCTGGTGCCTTCGGGATTCCACAGTTTCTCCCAAGCAGCTTCTCAAAATGGGCGTACACCGACCGACGAAAAGGAAAGCGTATGGCGCTCCCCGATCTCACCGATCCCCGGGATGCGATTTTGAGCGTGGGTAACTACCTTTCAAAAAACGGGTGGGGTAAGTCGCGAGCGAAAAAAGAGAAGGCGCTCTACCACTACAATAACAGCAAAGATTACGTCGAAGCGATCCTCACGCTCGGCGACCGAGCTGTAGGTAGAGTCGCTGCTAAAGAAGAATAAAGATCAGAGATTTCGCTGCCGTTTTTCAACCGCGAGCGCAGCTTCTTTGACCACTTCGGAGAGAGTGGGGTGCGCGTGACAAGTGCGTGCGATATCCTCAGACGAACCGCCAAACTCGATGACGGATACGATTTCCGATAAAATATCAGATGCC
>CAYOJT010000373.1:0-1642 GCA_964404365.1 uncultured Bacteriovoracaceae bacterium | reverse complement strand
GAAGCGTCCTGCATCCTGCACCCCGGGCACTGCTCGTAATTCTTGCAGATCGACCCTCCGCACGGGGTGATTCAGTTCTAGGACGAAATCAGCGCGTGCAGCTTGATTGAAGAGGAGAATGATGAGGATGAAAAGACGTAGAGGGCGTTTCATTAGAGTGCCCTCTTCGTAATCCAATTGGTGATAAATTCACCTTCGGACATGCCGATCTGTCGTTGGATAGACGACAGAGGGCCGAGTTTCTTCGGTGAACCGATGAGACCAATGGTCCCTGAATTAATGATCGCATCCCCGTTTTCGTCGCCCTTTCTGAAGCCTTGGATTTGGGCGTAGACGAAGACGTTATCTTTTCCGCCGAGGAGTTCGAAGAACCCCTCTGCTGGGAGTTTTCGGTCGGCGATGGCAAGCGCACGAAGAAGATCTTTTGAGGACCTCTTTTCTCGGAATTGACGCAGATTTGTGACGATTCTCTGAACTGCATCCGCCTCAACATTGTATTTCTTAAAGAGGGCTTCGATTTTATCGTAATTGAGCGAGTCCAGATAGGCGATTGCATTCTCGTAAAGGTGAATGTTCACGCTAATGTTATAGAGGAAAAGTTTTTCAGTTTCGTTCAGCGCTGTGCCGGGGAAAAGCTGCGTCCCGTAATGCTCGCTGATTTCGTCTAATATCTTTTGAGCTCTCTTCTTGTTTAAGCTCCAGCCATTGTAGATGTGGGAAAGCTTAACGAAACGATCCTTGAGGGATCCGTCCTCTTTCACCTCTGCTTCGAACTGGAGTTGTTGGTTCTTCGCTCGACCAAAAATCGTGAATCCGGGATTAGCAGTCAGGTCGTTTCCGAAATCGAAATCCGTTTTTAAGAGGAGCTGAGCGACGAAACCTAATCCATCCGCAACCGAGTTCTCAATGTCACGCCCAAAGGTTTCGGTAAATGAGTCGCGGATAAAGGACTTCTTTGCGCCCTTTTGGTCTTGAACCGTCATGTCGATAGAGGACTTGAGGCGACGATAATTGAAGGCAAGAATCTTATCCGCTCCCAGTTTCTCTTTGAACTTGTTTTCGATAATGAAGGGTTTGATTTTTGACCTTAAAAGTTCGGTTGAGCCTGAAGTGAGCGTCTTTTGAATGGTTTTCAATTCACCTAACGACTCATTGAGTTCTTCTGGGTCGGTATTGAATTCGACCGGGAAATAGTGGACGTAGGCTTTCCCGCCGTTCCATTGCCACTGAAATTTCACGAGATTCCAAGTTGCGTTCTTATTCGCGTTACGTTCTGAAACGAGAAACGACCCCCCTTGGAGCGGCTTTCGAATCCCAAGGGAGATTGTAAAGTCAGGCTGATTTGCGTTCGCCCGATCTCGATAGATTTGAAACACGTTTTCGCTTTTACGATAGATATGGGTTCGGTGGAGGATCACTTCGTTATCCTTAGCGCCGACTCCTACTGCGAAGATTTTATAGATTTTGTGAGTGATCGACGCCGAACCGCTCATCACGAGACTGTCCGTAATGATGATGGATTCACCAATTCCAATCGACTCTTTGAATGCATTGAGGGAATCCGTGTAGAGTTTTTTCTTTTCGTCCTCTTTCATGCTCGCGAAGTCTTTGGAGAAGAGCGGGTCCAGTGTTTTTCCGCTTT
>CAYOJT010000372.1:0-1671 GCA_964404365.1 uncultured Bacteriovoracaceae bacterium | reverse complement strand
GGACGACGCTGGGGAACTGCGACTCCGATCCTAGCGAATATTCCGACCGTGGGGTCTATCCCGCTCAGAGCCTACGGGCTCTATAATGTGCGAGTGAAAGATGCTGCGAAGTTTCTACAGACACTCGTGGGCAGTAAAGCAATCTACGATTTAGCGGAACTTGATCAGATGGTTCAGGGCCAAATCCTAGAATCCATCCCCCAGTCACTTCAGGGCATAAAAGAGATTCGACAACTGAGTCTAAAACAGAACGAAATCAGCCAAGATGTTGAACGCCGAGTAAATGAACGCTTGGCGGGCTTCGGACTTGAAGTGATCGAGATTCAACTCCTCTCCCTCTCTCCATCAAAGGAAGTACTCGAAGCGCTCGAAGAACGAGTCGCAATGGACATCGTCGGCGACCCACGCGCCTATCTCATCTACAAACTTGCAAACAGTTTAGACGTGATGAACGGACAAAACGGACAAAACGCAGACCCCACTCAAATCATGATGAGCCTGATGTTGAGTAAAGGATTAATTGGAGCCGATGGCTCAGTTCCCACTCCCGCAGCACCCGCGAAGCGGATTGCATCCGGGATTCAATGCCCCGCTTGCATGACATTTTCTGATCCGAAATCCTCGTTTTGCTCAAACTGTGGAATTAAGCTATGAGTTTCGAAGTACTTTGCCCTGCGTGTGGCGCGGTCAGTGGACCTTCGGTCGGCGTTTGTCCGTTCTGCAAAACTTCGCTTGCTCAGAAAAAAACCACCCCTGAACAAGCGAAAAAGACGAACGAAGCGCATATTCGCGACCTCTACATCAAAGAGGGAAAACTCCAAGATGCGCTGAGTTTCTTACGAGCACTCGAAAAATCATCGCCCGATGCGCTCGACGATCCAGGAATCTGTGAGCTCTACGCGCGTGCGATGATCGAGGCTGAGGCACCTACTTCACAAATTCGCGCGGCCATCCAACGCGCTATCATCAAAAATCCAGACGCCTCACCGACCCTGAGACTCTTAGACCTCATCGCTTCCGCAAAGAGTAAACTTCAAAAGGGAAGTTATGACGGTGAGGCCGAACTTCGCGAGGTTTTAAAGGCTTCGCCCGATGAGGACCTCGCGCTCTTCCTGCTCGGAGCACACCGATTTTGGGTCGAAGGAGACATCCGCGAGTCCGTTCTTTTACTGGAACGCTGTCTGAAAAAACGCGGAACCTTTCTTCGCGCTTGGGCTTGCTTAGGCTCGATTTATAAGAAAATCGGGAACAAGCCTCTCGCAGCGCGCGCCTTTCAACAGTGCCTTCGTTTTGAAGACAGCGCCGATATGAAGCGATTTTTTGAACAAGAAATCAGAGCTCTGAGCGCCTAAAACCCGATTTTAACCCCGAACCACCCCTCTGGGAACTTTCTCGTAAGGCTTCCCTAGGCAGAAGGAAGTTTTTCGGCTAAGAATTTCAGGACCAACCCATGTCGAATACGAAGCTCGAAGAAGAAGTGCGACGCAGGCGCACATTTGCCATTATTTCTCACCCGGACGCCGGTAAAACGACGTTGACGGAGAAACTTCTCCTTTATGGTGGAGCCATTCACCAAGCCGGTGCAGTCAAGGCAAAGAAAAACCAACCGAACACGACCTCCGACTGGATGGAGATCGAAAAGCAGCGCGGAATTTCGATTTCAACATCAGT
>CAYOJT010000371.1:0-1687 GCA_964404365.1 uncultured Bacteriovoracaceae bacterium | reverse complement strand
ATCCGTGCATGACGATCGCACGTCCACGGGTTCTAGAATTTAAATCGCCATCGATTCCGTCTAACCGCAGGGAGTAGCCCCAGTCACCGTTGTAAGTTTCAGCAGTGAGAAAAAATCCGACGGAGGATGCGTTAGTTTCTGAGACATTGGAGAAGCTCTCCGCCATGCCGTCGTGATTCCTGTCGCTACCGCTGCCATGTGAGGTCCAGTAATTATAGAGGACATGTTTCGACTTCAGATCGAAAACGTAAAATCTGCGGTAGTGATCGGATTGAGAAAAATCGATGACAACTAATAAATCTTGTCGCGCTTTTTTATTCGCGCTCAAGATTCGATTCCGTCCCTGCATAGCGAGCAGGAACGCCCGATAGCTCACCATTTCGTAATCACGGAGGCGGGCGATCACGCCGTCATTGATTCGATAAGCGTTGTTTGTTTCGATGAAGCGCCTTGGAAGAATTCTTCCAGGATTATCCGGATCGGGTTCTGCGTTTTGCCAGTATCCCGACCAGGGAGAGCGAACGCCGTCGCGATATAAATTAATATTCTCGTTTTTGAAAATCGGATTCGCCTCGAAGTCCGCTTTGAGCTCAGCGTAGATGCGCGCAATTTCTGGCTCGGTGAGGGCATCGAAATTATCGGCTTCGGAAAAAAGTGAAGCTGTGAGCAGGATGAGTGCGGATGCAACGAGATCGCGAAAGAATCGAGACGACCGTTCGACGCCTGCGCTCCGCAGTTTCGAAAGACTTACTTTATGATTAATAACACAACGCCCCATAGAAGCGGATACGTAGCAATAACTACGCATTGCGTCAATATCTGCTGTTGTCTTAAAAAGATAATAATATCATATAATTAAGCCACATTTTGGTTGACTAAAATGGTCGAAATTGTACCGCGGGGCTGATTTGCCATCCTAACCAATCCTTTTAGATTTGAACGCCCCAGGTGAGTTAAGTCTCTTCCATGAAATCATCCGAATCGTCTCCCGCGAACGCCACTATACAGGGCTCATTCGAAGGAACCGGACTCGGAGCGATGAACACAGAAATCAACTCCGGCGACGTGCTCCCGCACGAGGAGTTGGATCTTTCATCTGCTCTCACTGGGTCTTCGTCTTCGAAATCCAACAAGCTCGACAAAAAAAATAAGTTCTTCATTAAAACCTTCGGCTGCCAGATGAACGTCGCTGATACCGAACGCATGCAGGCCCTGATGGCAGAAAAAGGGATGGTTGAAGTAAAAGAAGCAACCGAAGCAGGCGTCATCATCATCAATGGCTGCACAGTCCGAGAGAAAGCAGTTCACAAAGCCGTATCGACCCTCGGTCAGTATCGGCATCGAATCGAGGTCGCGGGTTTAGATAAGCCCATCGTCGGCATCGGTGGATGCGTCGGACAATTGGAAAAAGACGAGCTCTTCCGAAAAGCACCTTACGTGGATTTTGTTTTCGGAACGGATGCCATCGACCAGCTTCCCGAGCTGCTCTCGCGCGTAGAGCACGGGGAGAAACATCTCGTCGCCGCGGAATTCGATAATCCGAAAGACAATTACTCAACCGAAACAAAAGTCTTCGGCGCAAAAGCCGCAGCCTTCGTCAATATCATGAAGGGCTGCGATAAATACTGCACCTACTGCATCGATCCTTTCACACGTGGGAAAGAAAAATCGCGCACCATCAAAGAAG
>CAYOJT010000370.1:0-1707 GCA_964404365.1 uncultured Bacteriovoracaceae bacterium | reverse complement strand
TTCCGGGATCAACCGCACTGAAGCTCTTTCAACGAGGCGGAATCCAGTGGAATCGGCCGGTCGTGCTTTTAGGCTCCTCAAATCGCGCGTTTCGTTTTGGTTCGATTCTACTCGAGACAGGCTGTCCGGAAGTTTACCTCATTGAGTCTGGTGCGGGTTCAACCTCAAAGAGTTATAGCGGGTGGGAAGTCGAGAAGCGGCGATTTGAGATCTTGGGCGGGAGATTTATGGAAGCCTCGCCCGTTAGTCTCGATCGCGTGGGCCCACTTCATTTCGAACTTCGTATTAAAGATAATCGCGGCGTTCGAGTCATTGAAACTGCTCGCGTGATTTCGTTTGGTCCCTTTTCTAAAGGCGAGGGTGTTCGCGAAGACCCGCCGGGTTCGCTCCTCTTTGATTTGGAAGAAGAAAACTCGGAAGGGCTTCTCCTCGAAACCGAACGCGCGAAATTCCTCGGCACAAAAATCATTCGTACACTCTCTCCCGATCTGGGTGTGAGTCGCGAACTGCTTGAGGCACTCCATCGACGGAGCAAAAATAGAATTCGTCGCTATCTTAAGCATAAGGACGAGCCCTTTCAGATTGAATACCAAGGAAAGTGGAGTTCGCTTGCGAGTTTAAAGGCCATCAAGTCTTTTTCGGGTACTCCTAAGTCGGAGCATTTTAATCGACCGGTCGCTTCGATCGAATGCTTTGAAACCATTGGCTGCGATCTCTGTGCGAAAGCCTGCCCGGAGAACGCGATTCAATTTGATCGCCTTCGATCGAGACGTCCTGAGGAAGGTCCGGCTCCTATATTGAATGAAATGGACTGCACGGCTTGCGGACTCTGTTTACCTGCTTGTCCTAATCAGACTCCAGTCTTAATTCACGAGATCGAGAAAGCATCCCATTCTCGCATCAGCTATCCGTGGCGCGACTCGAAAGACTTAAACGTCGGTGATATTCTTACGCTTTTAAATCGGAAGGGCGAAGTCTTGGGAACGGCGCGAGTTTCTGAATATCGAGAGATTGATGATCCTAAGTCGAAATTAAAATCAAAGATCGTGACCGTTGAAGTTCCGAATCCTTTAGTTTGGGAAGCGCGTGGAGTCCGACGACCGAAAGCTCATGCAACCGCTGAAGACCGTGAGTTCTTAAGGCAAGATACGACTGCGACTACACCTCGAGTCGAGGTCACGATGAACGGCGAGCGGCGCTTAGTGCGTGATCGTGTTTCGATCTCTGATGCGCTCTTTGATACGGGTCAAAATAGGTCCGAGGATATGCTCTTTTGTGAGGATGGTTCCTGCGGACTGTGTGAAGTCGAAGTGGACGGAATTAAAACACAAGCGTGCACGACCCAAGTTCGAAGAGGAATGTCGATTCGTTGGCCACGTGAACGGACGCAGGGAAGTGCCCTTTGCCCTTGTCAGAAAATTTCAAAAGAGGATTTCGAATCTCGCGTCAGTCTTGGGAAGTTGAACACCCCGGAAGCAGCTCTCGAAACGAGTGGGGTTTGTGGTGGGAAATGCCATGGGCAGATCTGTGCGGACCCTGCTCTTCGCTCACTCCAAGCCATTCAGGGCGGGGATCTGGGGGCCTCCCAGAGCTTCGTCGACTGGAAGTTCCCGTGGGTCGACTGGCGGATTGATCCCGCCAAGCTCGATTGATAACTATCTGAAATTAAACGATATTTTAGACTTCACTCTTTTAGTTGAATAGCTT
>CAYOJT010000369.1:0-1712 GCA_964404365.1 uncultured Bacteriovoracaceae bacterium | reverse complement strand
GGAATTACGGACTCTATGAAATCGAAAATCCAGGAGATCCTTTAGAAAAATGGAAGAAGCTTTGGATCGGTGATGCGCAGATCGATATCCGGGGGATCGACGATTACGACTCTGGCTACGTTGTGGAATACGCCGTTCAAGGAAAAGTGGGATTTCGATTCTTTGACTGGAATCACAAAAAAATTTCCGAGTTCAAAATCCCGGGAGCGAGCTACGCCGTAAGTTTTGGCGATAATGCGGAAGTTTCGCTCTCGTATTGTCGCCTGAACTGGAGCGCTCCTAATCACCCAGGCACCGTGATGGATTTCGATCTTCAAACGGGCGTTGGAAAAGTCGTCCTTGAGCGTAAGGCACCGCTTGTCGACCCATCGGAATACGAAGTGACGGCGGAATTTGCGACCTCAAATGGAGTTCAAGTTCCCTACACCGTACTTTCGAAAAAGGGTGCGAAGGGCCCACTTCCCACACTCCTTGTCGGTTACGGCGCATACGGAATGCCCTACCCCGACGGCTATCGCGCTTGGGGAATCCAACTCGTTCGCCGAGGATTTCGTGTAGCGCTCGCGCACATTCGCGGCGGGGGCTGTTTAGGGCAGCGCTGGTACGAAGATGGAAAATTTGAACGGAAGATGAATACGTTTCTTGATTTCAATGCCTGCGCAGAAGACCTCATTCAAAAAGGTTACACAAAGAAAAAGGATATTTCGATCTGGGGAGGGAGCGCGGGTGGAATGCTGGTAGGCGCGTCCATGAATCTGAAGCCTGATCTTTATCGCTCTGTCTTTGCGCTCGTCCCATTCCTGGATGTTTTGAACACGATGCTCGATGAAACCCTGCCCCTCACTCCAACTGAGTTTGACGAATGGGGAAATCCAAAAGAGCGGAAGTTCTTTGATTCGATTCGCGCTTACTCACCCTACGATAACATTCGCGCGATTGAGTACCCGCACGTTTATCTGACGGCCGGTTGGAGCGATCCGAGGGTGACTTACTGGGAGCCGTTAAAATTCTGCGCGCGGCTTCGAGAACTGCGCACCAATAAGGATGCGCTGACTTTGATGCGAACCGTGGTTGAAGGCGGTCATGGCGGCCTAAGCGGGCGATATGAAATGCTGAAAGAGCTCGCAGAACAGAATGCGCTTTTGATCTCACTGCATAAAAACTGAATTACTTACCAAGAACGCCCTTGGTTCCAATGAGAGCTGCGGTAACGATGCGAAACGGCACAAGCGCCGCGGAATCTGTACGAAGAAGCATCGAAATTTTCTTCCAAGGCTGAGCGTCCTCGCAGACCTCTTCCCAGTCCTTCGTTTTCAGGCGAAGGCCCTGGATTTTTACAGAGAATTTCTCAGTGAGGTATTTCACGATCTCATCCGTCGAACGTCGTCTTTCTTCCGAAAGACTCGAAAGGTCGGGTTCACCGAAATTCTCGAGTTTCCCTTTTTTGAATAGCAATAGAAGGGACTGATTCGGATTATCGGAAAGCGAAAGGTACACACCAGACGAAGAAGGAAGAAGCCTTCCCCACCAGGAGTGCATCGCTTCGACTAAGAAGGGTTCTTGCCACTTCTGAAATTCACCAAAAGTCGGCTTCACCTTGTCGCGAACGGACTGAATTTGTTCGAGAGTAAAACCATCCAGCTTCGTCGCTTCAAAAAGCGCGCGATCGAGCTTATCGCTATCGACGACAAGCGCGCCGTGGCGGGGTTCCA
>CAYOJT010000368.1:0-1717 GCA_964404365.1 uncultured Bacteriovoracaceae bacterium | reverse complement strand
AATATAGGTGCTGCGCATTGCTTGCGAAACGCAACACTCGTTTTGAGACTTACCCAAATGGGGGCTGAGGTGGTCAGCCGCAGGTGTCCGGAATTTTGAGGGTTAGAGGCGTTCGATGAGGCAGGAAGCGTTGGAGATAATGGCTTCGTGTTTGCCGGAGTTTTTGTCTTCTTTGGTTTTGTAGACGTACACGACGGAAGTCGTTCCCTCAGCGCTCAGAACAGCGTCGTAGCAGGAGTACGGACCGTAAATCTTTGTGTCGCTCACGTAGCAGGTCACTTTTGCATTTTGTATTTTATCTTGGACGCCCGTCATTCCGACGGCGAATGCCGATCCGGTTGCTAAGAATAATCCGATCACGAGTAAGGTTTTCATGATTTCCTCCTTAGTTATTTTGGCCGGCGTGAAGGAAAGACTCTTGAATAGCGCTCACGGTTTTGTCGATCGTTCTTACGTTTGCTGGCGCTACGAAAATCGTGTCGTCCCCCGCGAGAGTTCCTAAAATCCCCCCGCCAAGTTGAGCGTCTAGGTGCCGAGCTACGAGAGAAGCGGAGCCCGGTGAAGTGTGAATCACAATCATAACGCCATTCGATTGAACAGCTGTGACAAGTTCTTTAATAGAGCTTGCGACTGGACCTGGAACGGGTGTTGAGCCGATTTCATCTCCGAGCTTATAGACCGTGCGCCCTTGGGTGTCGGTCATCTTGATGGCGCCGACGCGCTTTAGGTCACGAGAAATTGTGCTCTGAGTAACTGAGAAATTTTTCTTTTCAAGCGCTTCACGAAGCTCATCCTGAGTCGAAGACTGACCGTCTAAAAGAATTTCTTTTAGCGTCTGAATCCGAAGGTTTGAGTCCGTGATCATCGCCATATTATGCGTTTCCTGCTGGTCCCATTAAGCCCACGATCAAGGCCTTCTGAGCGTGCAGGCGATTTTCGGCCTGACGGTTGAGGACGGCGTTTTTGTGATCCGCCATTGCTTCACTGATCTCTTTTCCGCGCACCATGGGCATACAGTGCATGATGATCGCGTTTGGAGCGGCATGCGAGTAGAGCTCTTCGTTGAGTTGGTAATCGGCGAATGCCTTTTCCTTCTCCGCTTCTTCAGCTTCTTGTCCCATGGATGCCCAGACGTCGGTGTAAATCGCGTTTGCGCCTTTCACGGCTTCGATCGGGTCTTCAAATCCCTGGATGGATCCGCCGCCTTCTTTTGCGCGTGCTTTGGCTTGCTTCACGATAAAGGAATTGGGTTCGTAACCCTTTGGGCAAGAGTACGTCACATGCACCCCGAGGTAGGGCATCATGAGCAGGATGGAATTCAGCATATTGTTTCCATCGCCGACGTACGCAAGCTTCAAGCCCTCGAGTTTCCCGAAGGACTGCTTCAAAGTTTGAAGGTCCGCTAAAACTTGGCAAGGGTGATGGGAATCCGAAAGACCGTTAATGATGGGAACCGGACATTTTGCGGCCATTCGATCCAGGATCGAGTGTTCAAAAGTTCTGACCATGATGGCGTGAGAGTATTGGGAAATCACCATCGCAGTATCTTCAGGTTCTTCCTTCTTACGGACCGCTGAAACAAGTTCGAGCGCTTCCCCGCCGAGTTCATTCACAGCGACCGTGAAGCTCATGCGAGTTCTCAGGGATGGCTTTTCGAAAACGAGAGCCATATTTTTCCCGCTCATTTCAGAGCGTTTTTTTCCTGTTTTTCGCTCTT
>CAYOJT010000367.1:0-1804 GCA_964404365.1 uncultured Bacteriovoracaceae bacterium | reverse complement strand
CACGAATCGAAAAGAGAACCTGGCCAACGAGTAAGAATCCAAGTGCTAGAGTAATCGTGTTGAATACTCCGTAGAGCGGAGTGTAGGTAAACACGGACCAGATCACGAACATCGAAACGAGGAAAGTCGTGATCCAATTCATCCAAGTCGGCGCACGAAGCACACCGTTTTGGTGCATGATGGAATCCAAGATGTTCGCATGAACCACGAGCTTAGGGTTCATGAAAGCGCGCTTGGAGTAAGGTGTAAATGCGAAATCAGCGGAGTCGTTTTTAGACATTGTGCCCACCAGAAGGATCTTGTCCTTTAGTTCTTTAGAACCGACTTTTCCTTCCAGCACATCAATCATCGAGTAGACTGGATAGCTTGTTTTACGGACAGCGCCCGGGCCGTATCCGGTGGCACCATGGTAGCGAAAGAAGAAGTAGCTTGCATCGGCAACCGTATCGTTAAACTCACCGCGAATGTGATCGTTTGAGCCAATCGATCCTAGGCGTTCAGCGAGTTCCAGATGAAACGCGGGTTTTCCGTAAAGCTCGAGTAGCGCTCGGCGAGTGATCTTATCTTCTCCGAAAACATTTCCATCCTTGTGAATGACGGCAACGGAGTGCGCGATTGCGGAAAGGGGATACGGAGGAATGACTTCTCCCGTGACATCAAACGGAGTTCCTAAGATGAAAGGTGTTCCCGTCACTTCCATGCGACTTGCGACACCGACAAATCGAGCTGGGAGATCGGACTTCATTTGTTCTGGGTAAACTTGTGAAACTTTGTTCAGATCGACGAGGTAACCAATGGCTTTTGGAGAAAGTTTTTCGATTTTCTCTAAGAGTTCCACGTGCGTCTGAAGGGGGAGTGGGGAAAATTCATCCAGGCGGTTTGCGGTTTCATCGTCGATCGCGATTAAGGCGATCTCTTCGGAAGGCTTCGGTTGGGCGCCCATGCGCATCCGGAAGTCGTAAAGGGCAGATTCAACGAAGTTGAATTCGACGTTCATCAGGAACGCAGAGAGGGTGAGTGCACCCACGCCGATCAAAATCGGCTTCTCATATTTTTCGAGTAAGGACTTCCACTTCAACATGAATTTCCGCTTCTTTGGGTCATACGACTTAGACCCGATTCAGTCTCACACCACGACGTCGTCTACTGGTGGTAGAGCAAGCGTTATACCACATGGCGTCAAATTGCACCTCATTGATTGTTCTCGGTTTTCTGAGGTTTGAGGATCGTTTCCTCGATTTTAAGGGGGGGAGGCGCCTCCCCGGCTGAAGCCTAGGGTGTCGAAGGTTTAAACACCTGAGGTAGAAAGGACACAGGGCAAATGGGAGGCTCTGAAGCGCCTCAGACCCCCCTATTGAGGCATTCTAGGTTGAATCTGAGACACCCCGTTACCTATCACCGCACTCGAAATAACCGAGTATTTTAGTCCAAATAATGTTATAAACGGCCGCTGAAACCGAAAGTTGTTTTCGGTGTTTGGATCGCCCGCATGAAGCTTAAAAATTCCGTATTCGTTCTTAGCTTCCTTCTTCTTCCGCTGCTGGCTCACGGAAGTGATGCCGAGAGGGCACTCCTTTTTCCAACGTGCGAGTTGATGTCGATCTCGGTCCATAAAAACCAGGTCACTCAGATCGCAACGCATGACAAATTCAAACATTGCGACCTCTCGTGCAGGATCACCCTCGATTGTGGTTGGCTCGGTGCTTGGCTCGTTGGAAATTTGAAAGAATTTGTCGATGTATTTGGGCCCGGAGAGGCAGATGTAAAGGACCTGGTTGCAGACTCACAGGGAATCAAAGTGGGT
>CAYOJT010000366.1:0-1810 GCA_964404365.1 uncultured Bacteriovoracaceae bacterium | reverse complement strand
AAGCCGCTTACGACTAAGGTTTTTACGATATCGATTCGAATGATTTTCAGTTGGTTAAGGATGGGGCTTTTGCTCTCCGGAGCGGGTGCGAGCGCAGTTTCCTTCTCCGTATTTTCTGCAAGTGTGTCGTTGAAAGGTGATGCGAGAATGCTCGCTACAAGAGAAAAAACGAGGGCAGCGAGAATCCACATGACGACGGTAAAGAGAAGGGTTGCGGCACTTGCGGTAAAGGTCCCCTCTTGGAAACCGTGCTGGGAAAGAAGTTTTAGTCCGATCGCTTTTGCGTATGCCGTCGCCGCACTTACTCCCCAAATCGAAACGCCGATCGATAAGAGAATGGGAAAGATGCTGAGTATAAAAAGCTTCTTTCGCGACAGAATCAGCGTGATCGCGCGCACGGGCAGTGTGATTCCGTAAATGAAAGACGATACGGCTTCCAAAATAATCTTCATGTAATGAAGTTTAGATCCTTTTCACACGAAATGTGACAGGAATTTGTACTCGAAGCTGGTCGGAGAGCTGCCCCACGGGGAGGGCCTTCCGGGTCGCATTAATGGCAAGAAGATCCAGTTCACGGCTCCCGGTCGACTTTAGGACCTTGATTTCGAGTGGTTCTCCCGAAGTCGCAAGCAGAATTTCAAGCTGCGCCACGAGGGTCTTCTCGAGGCGAAAGGGTGTAATCAAATTTTTCTGAACTCGCGCTTTCAGAATGGAGAGGTAGATCCCCATTTCATTTGTGCGATCAGAATTTCCCACGTTTTCAGCGATCTCATCGCTTGCGCCGCCTTGGCCCTGAGATCCGGCGGGGACGTCCGTGTAATCGCCATTCGATTCTTCGCTCTCCGTTTGGGTGGCTGAAGACTGCGCGGTTTTGATCTCGTCACGTAGGGGTTTTTCATCGATCTCACGCGGCTGATTTTTCACTTCGCTCGGAAGTTCTTGTTTCACGATTTTCTTCGGTTGCTCAACGACGATGCCCTCTTTCACTGCAGGGATCACCTTTTCAACTTTCTTTTCGGCTACCGTTTCGAGCGGCTTTTGAACGGCTTGTGAGTTCGAGGATGAATTCGTATCGATGAGAAAGGCGACGCGAGTTTTCCGAGCGCCTGAGAGGCCAAGGGAACCCGCAATTTGAGGCGGATCGAGGAATAGCAGGACCGAGAGGAAAACGCCGAAAACGACGTGAACCCCGAGGCTCGTCATTGCATATGGAGCTACTTGTCTCAAAGCCTGAATCCTCCCGTGACGCGCCTGAGGATCAATTCATCCTCTGATTTAGGACGATTCTTCTCATGAATCATGCGATGGGTCAATTATTGATAATTGCTTGTTATTACATCGTTTTTCAAGAATTCTGGATCAAGAATCCTTAGCCATTTCTTTAGCCCGCTTGAGCATAAACTGCTTAAAGAGCTGGTTCTTCTTCGGCATCCAATCGGAGTTCGGATGAACGAGGAAAAGGGGGAGTTCGATCTCGTAACCCTCGATGACCTGGATCTCGTCTTTCTTGTAGTATCCCTTCAGACTCATCACCGGGAGCGCCGCGAATAATCCGTTCATCGCGACTGCATCGAGGATCGAGCGGTGCGAGTTCACCACGGCTGCAATCTGAGGCTTCGCACGTTTCGAAACATGCTTTGACCAGATTTCCATGAGCAGCATGTCTGTTTTTTCATAGACCGCAAAAGGGGCCGCTTCGATCGCAGATTTCGAAACGTCCTTCACGTTCGCAGGCGCAACGAGCGCAATTTTCTGTTTCATGATCGGAAACGCTGCCAAGCCTTCGATGATCGGTGGATGGCTGACGATT
>CAYOJT010000365.1:0-1819 GCA_964404365.1 uncultured Bacteriovoracaceae bacterium | reverse complement strand
TGACGCATGTACCACTCGTAGTAATCGCCCCCGCCAACGAGGTAATCGATCGTGGCTACGCGGTAGGTTTTCGAGTTTTCAATGAGATCGCCATTCTCCAGGCGCGCTTCGATTAAGCGATCTGCTTCCCAAAGGTCGAGCTTATGGTTTCCATCCAAATCGTCTGACCAGGGGTTATCCTCAAGCTTAATGAGCTTGAGCTTCACACCACTGACCGGAAAGTAACCGCGAGAACCGCTTTCTGAAATACGAAGGAAGCGTTTCAGCTGGGCGCCTGTGAGTTCAAGAAGGGATACGAAATTATCAAATGGGAGAGCGCGATAGAGGGCTTCGTAGGTGAGATCTCCGGCTTGAAGATCCGTCCGAATCCCGCCCGCATTGACGACAGCGACATCCGCTTGGACAGAATCGCGAAGCGCGTCGGCGACGAGGTTTCCGAGTGGAGACTCTTCGCGTTTGAGGTGTTCGATTTTGTGATCGATTTTCGCGACCACTTTTTGTTTCAGCGCCTTTGTCCTCTCAAAAATGGGTTCTAAGAACTTCAGCGTTTCTGGGTCTTCAGATACATCTTTCCCATAAAGTTCTGCTCCGACCAAACGACCGCGGCCCCCTTCAGGTGCTGGCGCATCGCCATTGCAGTTCCTCTGATTCGAAAAGACTTCCGTACAAATCGGGATAGGGCCTTCAATACGCGTCCGATCGGTTAGGACCTTTTTCTTATCCAGATCGTAGGTCAGAAAAAGGAGATTGTAATAAGCCGAGCGTGTGCCGGCTTGAATGACAGGAACGCCACTGATCCAGTGGTGAACGATCGTGTGAGTGTGGCCTGAAACAACAGCGTCCACAGTTCCTTCGGGAAGTTTCCGAAGGAGGGTCGGAATTTCGTCGTCGTTGCACGGAGACTGCGGGGTCTTAGCGGATTTTACAAGCGGAACAGGGGGTGGAAGTTTTCCTGATTTTTCCGCGTGGTCACAAACGAGTCCCGCGTGCGCGACGATCACGACGATGTCAGCGCCTTCTTCTCGAAGTTTTTTCGATTCCTTAATCGTGAGGGCGACTTGATCTTTGAAGACAAGGTCTTTTACGTACTGTGGGCGGGTTTTTTCTGGGGTCTCGACGGTCGAGAGACCGATCACGCCGACTTTCAGACGGCCCGCTTTCAGGATGGCTGAGGTTTTGGTTCCAGTGATCGGGAGAGCTTTCCCGGTTTTCGCGTCGAAGATATTCGCGGCGAGATAGGGGTATTTTGCTTCAGCGATTCGCGCCTTGATATTACCGAGTACATCATTGGGATCGCCGCCTTCAGCTGGACCAAAATCAAATTCGTGATTTCCGATCGCCGAGGCATCAACGCCCATCATGTTCAGATAGCGAACCATGGACTGCCCTTTGTCGAGGTTCGAATCCAGCGAACCCATCCATTCGTCGCCCCCGTCGAGCCAGAGGAGCCGTCCGCCGTACTCTTCACGTTGACGCTTGAGGTGAGTCGAAAAAACGCTGAGACCGCCTTTTTCGTAATCGACGGGTGGACTGTCTTTCGTGCGCATTTTCTCAGGAGCAAACGCTCCATGAATGTCATTCGTTCCCAGAATGACAATCGTTTCGAGCGAGCCCGATTTTTCGACTGTGATTTTTTCGCTCTCGGGAGCGACCTTTGCCATTTGGCAGGAGGAAGTGACAAGCGCGATGGAAATGAAAAACGAAGAGAGGAGTCTCAGTTTTTTTGAGTTCATAAGTTTTTGATTTGGGTTTGAAAAATTTTGGTTTGATGAAGAGGGAGATTTCACAGTGCAGGTTTTTTTGGGCTTGGAGTGGATCG
>CAYOJT010000364.1:0-1920 GCA_964404365.1 uncultured Bacteriovoracaceae bacterium | reverse complement strand
AAGCGTCGCGCGGAATTGATCCGCGAGGATTCTCAGGTTCTTCATTTTGCCGGATAAACGGCATCTGCCATTCCTATTTATTCAAAATCTATCCGTCTTCATCCGACTGCACTTGCGCACGCTTACTTAGGTTGGGCTTACAGTAGTCATGGTCGCTACGACCTCGCGATTCGCGAATGTTTGAAAGCCATCGAGATCGATCGCGACCTGGGGACTCCCTATAACGACATCGGTTCCTATTTAGTGAGCCAGGGTAAATTCGAAGAAGCGATCGAATGGTTCGAAAAAGCAAAAAAAGCAAAGCGCTACGAGTCGCCCCACTTTCCGTATATGAATCTCGGCCGACTCTACGCTTCGCGGGGTTGGACCTTCCGCGCGATTCAGGAATTTAAGAAAGCGCTGGAGCTTAAGCCAGGGGACGAGTCTTGTTTAAAGGCTCTGAATGAACTCCGCAGCCGTCTCGCCTAATTTCTAGACCGCCTTCACTTCGACTGACGCCTCACCTGTGCGATCACGGCGCTTCCGAGCGAAGAGTCCGTAGAAACAAGGGACTACAAAGAGCGTCAGGAAAGTCGAGAGCGTCACGCCTCCAATAACAGCGATCGCCATGGGTGAGCGGGTCTCGGATCCTGGACCAAAACTCATCGCGGCCGGTAGTGCGCCGACAATCGTACAGATCGAAGTCATCACAATGGGCCGAAGTCGAGCAGGGCAGGCCTTCAGAAGAGCGGTTCGTGCATCGACATGCTCTTCTTCGCGGACTTGATTCGTGAACTCCACGAGCAGGATCGAGTTCTTCTTCACGATTCCCATGAGAAGGATGAAACCGATCATGGAGTAAAGATTCACAGAGCTTTTCGTAATCCAGAGCGCGAGGTAGGCGCCTGAAATCGAGAAGGGGAGCGCGAGAAGAACGCTAACAGGGTCAATGAAGCTATTAAACTGCGAGCCCAAGATCATGTACGCCACAATGATTCCGAGCAGGAGCGCGAAAATCAGACTTTGAAAGGATTCTTTAAATGTTTGTGAACTTCCTGAAGGTACGAATTGATAGCCATCGGGAAGGTGCTTCCTCGCAATGCTCTCTGCGAGCTGGATCGCCTGTTCCTGGCTTTTACCCTTGGCGACGTTTGAGTAAATAGCGATCGCGCGCTGGCGATTTTTTCGAGAAATCTGTTGAAGAGTTTTCTTACTCTCGACTTTAACGACGTCGCGTAGAGCGATGAGCTCGCCACGGTTATTACGCACATAGATCGAGTCGATTTTCTGAAGCGCGGTGCGGTTATCTTCACGGAGCTTTACGCGAACTTCATTTCGATGGCCCTCATCCGAATAATAACCCACGAGCCCGCCACCGATGAGAGTGTTTACCATCTGACCAATGGCTTGGACGGTCACGCCTCGATTCGATGCCTTCTCGCGGTCTGGGATAATTTGAAATTCAGGCATCCCTAATAAATAGTCCGTATCGACATCGACGAGGACTCCGGATTTCTCCATTTCGTCCATGATTTTTTGTGTGGCTTCGCCAAGAACGTCGAAGCTCGGACCCTGAATCGTAAATTCGACGGGATAGCCCTTTCCGCTGCCAAAACTTCGCATCGAGAGGTCTTGGGCGAAGGCCTTGATTCCCTTTACTGTTGAAAGCTCCTTACGAACGGCATCCATCACTTCCTGCTGGTTTCGCTTCCGTTCATTTTTCGCCTTTAAGGATACGAAGAGCATCGCCGTATTCACATCGCCACCACCGAATCCACCCACAGATACGAAGTAGGAAGTAACTTCAGGAATTTCGCGAAGTAACTTTTCTGCTTCCAGCGCCTTCTCGTTCGTATACTGAAGTGATGAACCCACAGGAGCAGTCAGCCATCCGCGAAAAGGTGGAGCTCAAGCTGCTGGCCATCGAGGAGGACCTGGCCG
>CAYOJT010000363.1:0-1938 GCA_964404365.1 uncultured Bacteriovoracaceae bacterium | reverse complement strand
GGATTTCAAGTAATCAAAGGCTTAAATCGCCTTTTCAGTCCGCATCAATACTACATTGATTCAGCTCTTGTTCCTGAGATCATTTATCACGAGTTCGCCCATATTGCGCTGAATACCGTTGTCGGGATTAAAACTTCGACTCCTGTGAACGAAGGCCTCGCCGATTACTTCGCAGCGAAAATCGCGAATAGTCCAAAACTCGGCGCTCGAATCCACGATTATTCGACAGCTCGAATGAAAAACGGAAAAAGTAAAAAAATCTACGATCTCCAATACGAGCTTCTGGGTAACGATTCCTCTGATTTTGTTCTCTCCTTGTTATGGAACTTGGATGAAGCCGTAGGGGATGAGCGCGAAGCTCGAGTGATCTATGAGGCACGAAATTATCTAAACCCCTACACCGATGGCGTTCGAGGGGGTTTAACGCTTGCACTGCGACGTGCATGTAAGAAGGAATGTGAGTTTCCGGAAAAAAATGATGACGACCTCCTTCAGTATTACGTGAAGAGGGGCTTCATGAAGGAAATTAAGCCCTAATGAAGCAGACCCTGATTACTCTCTCCCTGATTTTGTCGTCGAGCGCGTTCGCAGCAGATTCGATTTCTTATAGTGTCCATCTCAACGGCGATCGTACCCCGGGGAAGGTCGATGCGATTCTTGAGTTCCATATGGACGGGAATCGGAACGTGAACTTTGATTATCTGCTTCAGGCCGTAAAAGACGTGGATATGGGAAATGCGATTTCTGAACGGCTGATGAGAGAAAAAGCAGCTCCGCTCAAGTGGCTGAAGTCGGTGATGACCTTAAAGCCTATTCAACCTGCTGAAGCGAATACGGGATACACCTATCAGTATAAGGTCGATGCGTTTGTGGATATGATGATGATGAGAAAAGTCACGCGAAAGACCTCATTCATCAAGTGTAAAGACTCTCTCACTGGTGAGCGGGGTTCGCGTAAGTGGCTGTTTGAGTGTGTGGTTGTTCTCAAAGGGCCTCAGGCTCAAGATGCGCCCGAGTTTTTTAGCTCCTATTCACAGTCCATGTATTCCGCAAACCAAAAACCCGATAACTACTGCTTTGAGAATGGAAGCGCGATCGACTGCCGCGTTCATGTCACGGCGGTTTTAAAGAGAATCAACGTCCCGACTATCGCGGAGGTTCTCTTCGGTACCAAAGATTACTCACCGGGACAGGCCGGACATAAATTCATCGAGAACCTACTCCAGGGTTATTTTGTTTTATTTGAACTCGTGAAATTACCGAAGCCGTTTGAGAATCAGGTAACGAACGCAGTCACTCAATTCAAGAAAAGCGATCATCAGAGAGACTTTACGGACTGGACTCAAACCTTCCCAAAAGCGGATACCGAACTCTCAGCCCAATCCCACTGATCTATCTTAAGCGCACGTTGAAGAATTTTAAGGATATACGAAAAGCCCCCAAGAACAGAGTCCTTGAGGGCTTTGAATTTTTTCCTTCGAGGGGACGATTACTTCTTCGCGCTCGTAGCTTGAGCTGCTTTCGAAGCTGCGGCCATAGCTTTTGCTTTGGCTGCTGCTTGTTCAGCATTCATCGCTTTTGCGGCCGCGGGCATTGCTGCCGCAGTGGCTGCAGTCGTTGCATTCGCAGAAGCATGAGGAGAAGGGTTAGCGAGTTGAGCTGCAGTTGGGCCGGTTTTCACGCCGATTCCCGATTTCTGCATCACGACCGCATACACTTCTTTCATGATCTCTGGATGATCCTTCAAGAATTGGCGAGCGTTGTCTCGACCTTGGCCGAGGCGCTCTTCCTTGTAGGTGTACCAGGTTCCCGATTTCTCGATGATGTTCATATTCGACGCTAAATCGAGAAGATCGCCCTCACGGGAAATGCCTTCGCCGTACAGGATGTCGAATTCGACTTCTTTGAACGGAGGAGCCATTTTGTTCTTCACGACTT
>CAYOJT010000362.1:0-1959 GCA_964404365.1 uncultured Bacteriovoracaceae bacterium | reverse complement strand
AGTTCGTATTTTGCTTCCAGAAACTCGTCCAAAAACTCGCGAGGAATTTCAGAATCCTGACAGATCGCCGCAATGCCCTTTGCATGGCTTGTGATGTAAGCGCGTACGTCCGGTACCAAGATCGCCACGCCCGATAAAATGGGAAAGTTCTCATTACAGGGTTTACAGGCGAGGTGCCCGACCGAAATCTCGGTTACGTCCTTACCCAAAACCGCCTTCTTCATCGGATGAAGCGAAAGCTCACCACGACAAATCGGACAGCAGAGTTTCGAGACGGTTGTTTGAAGCATGACGCGTTTCTATAGCAGATCGAGTTAAACCGCGATCTCAAAAGTGACGCATAAGGGCCCGAATTTACGAGCTTTATTTAACTCACCGTCTTGTCACTGCCTCCATTCGGGGGAAGACTGAGATTCCTATGAAGATCACACCGCCCGAAATCGAAACCTACGTCGCGAAACACTGTTATCCCGAGAGCCCCCTTCTTCAGGAACTCGTAAAAACCACCTACGCAAGAACCGAATATCCGCAGATGCTCGTGGGCAGAATCGAAGGCGCACTCCTCCGAATCCTCACGCAGTCCATTCAAGCAAAACGCGTGATCGAGGTCGGCACATTCACGGGCTATAGCGCCCTCTGCTTCGCAGAAAGCCTGCCGGACGACGGGAAAGTCGTGACCTGCGACATCGATCCTGAGAACACGAAAATCGCGCGCGAATACTGGGAAAAATCACCGCACGGCCGAAAAATCGAACTGAAACTTGGGCCCGCAAGCGAGACGATCCCAAAACTCACCGGCTCTTTCGATCTCGCTTTCATCGATGCCGATAAAGTGAATTACCCGGTCTATTTTAGTCTGCTTGCAGATAAGATTCGAAAAGGCGGACTCATCATCATTGATAACGTCCTTTGGAGTGGGTCGGTCATCGAATCGGATCCAGACGAGGATACTTCCGCCATTATGAAGGTTTCAAAAACGGTGGCAGAAGACCCCCGCTTTCAGACTGCCATGCTTTCCGTTCGGGACGGGATGCTGGTTGCTCTTAAAAAATGAACTTAAATTGACTTGTACTTTTATTCACTCTTCGGGAACTTTAGAACATGCTTATTCTTCTCTCACTGTTTACAGGACTGAGCTTCGCTGAAACATCAACCCCACTTCCGAATGCGGAACTCAAGATCGAAAAAACGATAACGGAACTTCGAATTGGGATTCAACCGAAAGAGCACACGCATCTAAATTTGGATGCGCCTTTAAAACTCGAACTCACGGGGATACAAGCGAAGAAGTCCGGGCCTTATTCGAAATCGGATTTCGATGCGAAAAAAAGCGCTTTCACGATCCCGCTTCCCGGCCAGCCGACCGCTCGCCTTGATGGATCATTCAAAATCACCTACTCGATTTGTAGCGACGATAATAAAAGCTGTCGCCGCATCGTCGAAACCCGAGCGCTAACAAACTGAATCGAAAACAGAACTCACGATGCTTCGTAGGACGCTCTTCCCACTTTTTATCACACTGATTCTGAGCCTTTCGTCTTATGGCGCCGATTATCAGTCGGTGGCCTCGACTCCCTTTAAAGACGCAGCCGGAAACGCAGTGAGTTTAAGCGAATCGACGAAACCCACGCTTCTTCTTTTTTGGGCAAACTGGTGCGTCCCCTGTAAAGCCGAGCTTGGTGAAATTTCAAAATCCCCTGACGCCTGGAAAGAGTTTCGCCTGATCTCTGTCAGTATCGACGAAGCCCACGATCGTCCGGGTGCGGAAAAGACCTTAGAGACGATCCAATGGCCGTTCGAAAAACAGTTTGATGAGGATGGAAAGAATTTCGCAACCGTCCAGGAATCAGGTGATCTACCTCTCACTCTTCTCTTCTCGAAGGACGGTCGTTTCTTAGGAAAGTTCACGGCGACAAAGAGCGAGAAGATCCCTGAATTTCAAGCGCTCCTGAGCGCAGC
>CAYOJT010000361.1:0-1995 GCA_964404365.1 uncultured Bacteriovoracaceae bacterium | reverse complement strand
GAATCCGACACATATTCTGTGTTCGGCGGCTACCTCTATTCGAAGTCAAATGGCGTGAATACAGCGAAAAATTGGAACCTCGGCGTAAAGTACGACCGAGCCCTTTCGGATCGATTCTCGCTGTTTATTGGTCAAAAGGTTGAAGGAGATAAGTTTCAATTGTTGAAACAACGCTACTCCACAGACTTGGGCGGTAAGTACTATACCGTGAAAGAAGACATGCTTTATTGGTTTGCTGAGCTTGGTTATCGTCTCACTCGCCAAAACGAAGCAACGGTCAAGAAAACTCTCCATTACGCTCGCCTCTACACCGAGAGCGAAAAGAAGTGGAACCCAAGCGTTTCGACGAAGCTCTGGCTCGAGTATCTTCCGAACTTCACGAACACGGACGACTATATGATGAATGCGGAATTTTCTGTGAGCTCTTCTCTCACGAACGTGTTCTCACTCAAAGTCGCATACCTCGTGAAATACGATAACGTTCCCGCGAATACCGGTCTGAAAAGAAAAGACAGTGTGTTCACCACAAATTTAGTCGCTAAATTTTAACCTGATAAGGAGAATGAAAATGTTCGAAGAATTTAAGAAGTTTTTGATGCGTGGAAATATCCTCGATATGGCTGTCGGGGTTGTGATCGGCGGAGCTTTCACGAAAGTCGTGACCTCCTTCACCACGGATATCCTCATGCCGCCGATCGGGATGCTGATGGGCAAGGTCGATTTCTCGAGCCTCTACATCAACCTCTCCGGCCAAGACTATCCGTCGCTCGCAGAAGCGAAAAAAGCCGGCGCCGCAACGATCAATTACGGAGTCTTCATCAACGGTCTGATCGATTTCCTGATCGTAGCGTTCGCGATCTACATGCTTCTGAAAGCAATTGCTCGCGCGACCGGAAAGACTTCTGCTGAACTGCCGAAGTAAGTCGTAGTTCTGTAGTTAGATAAAATAGAAGAGCATCTGCTGGAGACACAGGCATCCTGCCTTTCAAGTCCTTTTCGCTTCGCGAAAAGAAGCCATCCTGGCGACTTGAAGTCTCAGCAGATGCTCTTCTATTTTATCTAACTACAGAACTAAACCGACCACCGCGGATCAACCGCCTGTACGAGAAGCGCGTGCGCTGGCCGCTGAATATGTAAACCAACTAAAAAATGTATTTTATTCGGACTGACTGCAGCCATGGATGGCGATTGGCAGTCGAAAGGCAGGATGCCTGTTCCGCAATAAAATACATTTTTAGTTGGTTTACATATTCAGCGTGAGCGACGCTGTGACGTTCATCCAAACCGAAGCCAGCACGAGCGCGATAGAAAGCGGTGATCGGATCGAGAAGTCGGACCGTACAAGGAAGAAGAAAAGGAAAGGCAGGAAATCGAGCGCATATCGATATCCGTGTTGGCTCCAGCCAGTCGAAAAATGAGTGAAGACGGGGATCATGAGGATCAGCATCATGCTGAGCGCTACTCCGACTTCTCGGGTGATCTTCGGAAATCGAAATATAACGTAGAGAAAGAGCGGGCTCATGGCGAATACGCCATTTCCTTGTTTATCAAATTCTAGGAGGGGTGAACTCAGGATGAATTTGGGAAGCGAAAACAGACCATAATATAAATGGGAGAGTACATAACGGATATTCGTCATTCCGTAAGTCGCGATTTGTTCCTGAAAGAATCCGCCATAGCCGTGATCTTTATAGTGAAGATCAAAAAATCCACCGAATCTCCAGTAGTTCCAACCCACGAATAGGGCGCTGAAGGTCAGACCCGGGATAAGGCTGCGCCATTTACCCATCAGATTTTTCGGAGAAAAAATCGCAGCTACCCAGCGCATGGGTCGCTCACGGAGTAAGATCGCAGTTAAAATCGGAATCAGAAGCGCGAAATGCCAGCGACTGAAACACGCGATGACCACCGAAAATAATCCTGCCCTGCGACCACGATCCGTTTTCACATACTCAAAAAGATAGAGACCGAGCGCTAAAAAGAAACTTCCAGTAA
>CAYOJT010000360.1:0-1996 GCA_964404365.1 uncultured Bacteriovoracaceae bacterium | reverse complement strand
TCCATGACATCGACATGAATCCAGCGCGCGCCCGCTTTTTCTACGGATTTCAGCTCTTGGTCGAGCTTTGAAAAATCGGCTGATAAAATGGACGGAGCAATAATCCCGTCACTGAACGCTTGATTCACGATGGAGCGAATGACTTTCGAATCGACTTTTTTCATCCCCTCGATCCTACCTGAAGAGGTAGGGCGATTCCACGGCCACGGAGACCATTGAGAAACGATGCGGCGTCCATTTCCTTTTTGCCATCGGGTTGGACCTTTTTGAGTTCCAAAGCCCCCTGAGCGGTTCCGAGGACAAGCATTCCCGTATGATCGGTGAGCGCGCCTTGTTTTAAAGAGAGCTGAGGATGGGGCACGGCTTGACGCACCTTGAGGCGTTCGAGTTTTCCGCCGATTTCGAGCATGAGGCTCGATCCGGGCCAAGGATTGAGCGCTCGAACGCGGAGATCCAAGGTGGTGGCTGGAAGGGCGGGGTCTAAAATTTCCATTTCCTTTGTGAGCTTCGATGCATAGGTCACAAGTTTTTCGTCTTGTGGAATCCCCTGAATGGAACCTGAGTCCAGCCCCTGAAGCGTGGAGAGGATTAAATCCCCCCCGATTAAACTCAGGCGATCGTGAAGTTCCCCTACCGTCTCACGTTCACCAATTTCGATTTCCTTTTGTTCATAGATGTCGCCTGCATCTAATTTCAAAACCATTTTCATAGTCGTGATGCCGGTTTTTTTATCGCCGCTTAAGAGGGCATGGTGAATGGGGGCGGCTCCCCTCCAGCGCGGTAAAAGCGAAGAATGAATGTTCACGCAACCCAGTCGGGGGAGGTCAAGGACGTTTTGTTTTAGGAGTTGTCCGTAGGCCACGACGACCATGACATCGGACTTCAGTGTTTGAAGTTTTTCGTATTCACCTGGGAGTGTGAGTTTCTCTGGTTGGTGAACGGAGAGACCGAGCTCAAGCGCGCGTTTTTTTACGGGAGTAGGTTTTAACTCAAGGCCCCGCCCAACGGGTTTATCGGGCTGGGTGTAAACGGCCACAATCTCATGCTGCGAGTGGATGCGCTCCAGCGCAGGAACGCTGAATTCCGGAGTCCCCATGAAAATAACCCGGAGTTTTTTAGCCATTTTTAAGCCCTTTGATAAGTCACCGTTTCTTTGGAGGAGTGAGATCGGAATGCCCGCTCAGATAAGCCTCTTCGTCTTCAAGGCGCGCTTTCCGTAACTTCTTTTTGACCATTTCTTTTTTAAGCGGACTCAGACGATCAATGAAAAGTTTTCCGTCGAGGTGATCCATCTCGTGCTGGATGCAGTAAGAAAGTAGTCCTTCCGCTTCCAAAGTTTGAACCTTTCCATCAAGGTCCATGTATTTGAGGGTGATTTTCTCCGAACGTTGTACTTCAGCAGTGTACTCAGGAACAGAAAGGCAGCCTTCACTCGACATGACCTTTCCTTCTCGGTGGGTGATTTCAGGGTTAATAATGACTCGCGGATTTTTCCCGATAATTACATGGGTGCCGATGAGATCGCCGCCCTCGGGAATTTCCATTCCGGGTTCGTAGTCTTCGTAGTCGAAATCCGTATCGATTACGACGATTCGTTCGAGGACGCCGACTTGATTTGCAGCAAGCCCAATCCCCGGAGTCGCGTACATCGTCTCGAGCATATCTTCCGATAGTTTTCTGTGGCGTGGTTCAACCTTCTCAATAGGTTGAGCCTTTTGAGTGAGGACGAGATCTGGAAATGCGTGGATCTTCAGTTTTGCCATTACCGAGTTATTTTTCTTTTCGTGCGACTAAGTACAGCGCAAGCGCCCCGAAAATGATCGTCGATATCCAAGCGGCGACAATCGGCGGCAGCGCGCCATTCGTTCCCAGGGATAGACCGATCGAGAAGAATAACCAATAAAAAAACGTAATTCCTAGGCAAATTCCCATGTCTTTTGCCACGCCGCCTTCGCGTCTTCCACGGACGGAAAAGGGCACTCCCAAAATACACATC
>CAYOJT010000359.1:0-2111 GCA_964404365.1 uncultured Bacteriovoracaceae bacterium | reverse complement strand
GCAGTTTGCAAAAATCACTCCTGAAAAGCGGATTCTGCTCATGCGCATAGCCCAAGATCGCCTGAACGAGCTTGAATCAGCATACGGCGCCAATGGGTATATTTATGCGCTCCGTGGCTTTATAGAGTCAGAAGAGAAAGCTTTTTCGAAAGATTGCGCCCTCCTAGGAAAACACGTGCAGCGAAACTAGCGTGCTTCGTGGCCAGAGCGAGCTTATCCGCCGAATTCGTTACGGCTTGAAAAGAGTTCAGCCTGATATGGACCGATGTTGTTCATGTAGGTTACGCCATCGATGCGAACGGGGTACATCACGCTGTCTGGGCGCGTGCCGCCACCTGCTACACCAATGCGGTTGCTTCGGTGAAGGCGCTGAAGCACACAGTGACCGAGTTCGTGGAAGATCACTTCTTCACGATCGTCGTCATTCAGAGTTGCCCAAATGCGCTGATTGATCACGACGCGTGGGGTTTCATCTGAAGACCAAATGCAGACGCCAGTTTCGTTCATCGAAGGCGTATCACCGAATTCTACAATCAGGTCCGAGATCGTAAGGTTCTGACCTTGTTGGCCAGCGACGCGCTCGAACTCAGTCACGAACGGAACGAATGCGTCTTGAATCGCAAGCGTTGCGGTGTGGTCTTGTTTTTGAGCGCAGGATTGAGCGGCAAGCCCAATAAAAAGAACGGCAATTAGCCTGTGGTGTAAAAAAGACATAACCCCGAAAACTCCCCGACGTACTGCTTTTGTTGTTCGGAACCCCTGAGTAACGAACGTGCCCTATGATTAGATATTGACGCATCGCAGAATTTATTGCAATGCGTCAGTCTTGACATTATGAATTAATTTTCAGGATTGGATTTGAGATAAAAGGAGAATGAATCAAATAACTATCTGTAGTTATTGAATATTATAAAAAACCTAATCAACTAAATGAGTTTATCAAAAAGTATTTTTGGAATTTCGATCTTAACAATTCGGGCGAAATGCAATGGGAATAGCCCACAGGCAAGGCTCCGCGGAGGGAGAGTCGCCTACGTCATCGTCCGCGCATGCGATCGCGTGGAGGTCTAATCAAAGGCTCAGAAGCGTAGAGCCCTTCTTCGCTTGCGAAGTGGATTTAGAAAAACGGCTCAAGATCGATTCCTGAATTTTCGAGAATACCGGCGGAATCTTGGTCCCAAATTTCGCGAAGAACTCAGACGATGACGTGATTTCGTTTTGCCACTTTTCAGAATCCAAGCTCGTCAGATTCTCAAACTGATGAGGACTGAAATCGACGCCGCTCCAGTCGATATCATTAAAGGAAGGCATCACGCCGATCGGAGTTTCCACCCCAGAAGCTTTTCCTTCCACTCGGCCAATGATCCATTTCAATACTCGAGCGTTCTCACCGAAACCCGGCCAAGCATACTTTCCTTCGGCGTTTTTACGGAACCAGTTCACACCGAAAATTTTCGGCGCTTTCGATCCCGCCTTCGCGCCCACCGATAGCCAGTGAGAGAAGTAATCTGCGGCGTTGTAACCACAGAATGGGAGCATCGCCATCGGATCACGGCGGACAACCCCTACGGCGCCCGTTGCTGCTGCGGTTGTTTCGGAACCAGTCGTCGCTGCGATGTAAACTCCGTTTTCCCAAGAAGGAGACTGATACACGAGCGGAATAGTGTCCGGACGACGACCGCCAAAGATCATGGCCGAAATCGGTACACCTGCTGGATCTTCCGCAGCCTCATCGAAACATGGGCACTGAGACGCAGGCGAAGTGAAGCGCGCATTCGGATGAGCGGCTTTTCTTCCGCAGTCTGGAGTCCAAGCTTGTCCGGTCCAGTCGGTCAGTCGCGCTGGAGGGGTGTCTGTCATTTCTTCCCACCACACATCTCCGTCTTCCGTCAGCGCGACGTTCGTGAAAATCGTGTTTTTCGAAAGCGCGGCCATCGCGTTTGGATTCGTTTTCATCGAAGTGCCTGGGGCGACTCCAAAGAAGCCCGCCTCTGGATTGATCGCGCGAAGTTCGCCATCTTTTCCTGGTTTAATCCAAGCGATGTCATCCCCCACAGTCGTGATTTTCCAACCCGTGAGAGACTTCGGTGGAATCAGCATCGCAAAGTTCG
>CAYOJT010000358.1:0-2126 GCA_964404365.1 uncultured Bacteriovoracaceae bacterium | reverse complement strand
CGTGGGTCTCGCAGATTACTTCAAACAAACGTTCGAAAAAGCCGGTGGAAAAATCGTGGAAGACACGAGCTACTCCGCAGGCGACATGGATTTCAAATCGCAACTCACGACAATTCGTGGAAAAAAACCAGACGCGATCTTCGTTCCGGGCTACTACACTGAAGTGGGCTTGATCGCTCGCCAGGCACGTGAACTCGGAATCAAAGTTCCTCTCATGGGCGGCGACGGCTGGGATTCTCCAAAACTGAAAGAAATCGGCGGCGCTGCGGTGGATGGCTCTTACTTCTCGAACCACTACTCGGAAGAAGACCAATCCCCTCACGTTCAAAAATTCATTTCCGAGTTCAAAGCTAAATTCAACACCGTACCAGATGGTCTTGCGGCTATGGGTTACGATGCTGCGAACGTTTTGATCGATGCAATGAACAAGTCCGATATGACAACAGCTTCTATTCGCGATGCGATCGCGAAGACGAAAGATTTCCAAGCGGTCACTGGAATCATCACACTCAACGAAAAACGTGACCCAGTGAAATCTGCTGTGGTCATCAAAGTCGCTGACGGTAAATTCAAATATCAGTCGACTGTGAAGCCTTAATTTAGAGCCTCCGTCTGGGGCCGCGATTAGCGGGCCCCGACTTTTTTTAATCAGTACGTTAGTGCATTTCCCAATCAATCGTCCATCAGAAGGAAAACAACTCAATGACTGAGTTTATTCAGCACTTCGTTAACGGCCTGAGTCTCGGAAGCATTTACGCTCTCATCGCCCTCGGCTACACGATGGTCTTTGGAATTCTTCAACTCATTAACTTCGCTCACGGCGATATCTACATGCTGGGCGCATTCATCGGCATGTACACCGCGCACTTTTTAAAGCTCGGTGAAAACCCATCGGCGGGCGGCCTCCTGATCGCACTCGGAGCCGCGATGGTTGGATGCGCGACGGTCGGATTCCTCATCGAACGAATCGCCTATCGCCCACTTCGAAAAGCCCCTCGGATCAATCTCCTCATCACAGCAGTCGGGGTGAGTTTGTTTCTCGAATTTTCGGGCCAGCTCCTTTTCGGTGCAGATCCTAAATTTTTCCCACAAATTTTCACGATCAGTACGGACTTCTCGTTTGGCGAACTCCGTATCAACCCTCTCCAAATGATCGTTCTCTTCATTTCTATTGTTCTGATGGTCGTGCTTCAGACCGTGATTTTTAAAACACGGATCGGGCGCGCGATGCGGGCGACATCCTACTCGCATGATCTAGCTTCCCTCATGGGAATCCCAACAGATCGCGTGATCTCCTTCACGTTCATGATGGGTTCTGCGCTAGCGGGCGCAGCCGGCGTCTTGGTCGGCCTCATTTACCCAAAAATCGAACCCCTCATGGGTGTGATGCCGGGCTTGAAGGCTTTCGTAGCGGCGGTCTTAGGTGGAATCGGAAACGTCACGGGTGCCGTAGTTGGAGCGATCATGCTTGGGATTTCTGAGAGCATGCTCGTGGGTTACGGTTCTCCGACTTTTCGTGATGCGCTTGCGTTTGCGCTTTTAATTTTAATCCTTCTCTTTAAGCCCACGGGTCTCTTTGGCTCGAAACGGACGGAGAAAGTATGATGAACACACGTCACGGACTTAAAACCCTTTGGCCATGGCTTCTCGCCCTTTCAGCGGTAGGCGTCGTGCACTTCCTGGTCACAGGGAACATGAACCCCTACTTTTTCACGATCGTCATGTACGCGGGGATTAACGCGATCTTGGCTGCATCACTGAACTTGGTTTCGGGTTTCACGGGCCAGTTCTCGATGGGACACGCAGGCTTCATGTCCTGCGGCGGATATTTTTCGGCTTACATCACAACCACGCTCGCGATTTCGCATCCTGAGCTCTTGAATGATCCGGTCACGGGACCGCTGATTTTCGGCGCAGTTCTCGTGGGCGCCGGATTTTTCTCCGCCTTCATGGGTTATGTCGTGGGTCTTCCGTCGCTTCGCTTGAAGGGCGATTACCTCGCGATCGTTACCCTGGGTTTCGGTGAAATCATTCGCGTGATCGTTCTAAATGTGGACGCAATCGGCGGCGCACGCGGAATGGCAGGCATTCCGCCGCTCTCCGGTTTCGCTTGGATTTACGGAACA
>CAYOJT010000357.1:0-2137 GCA_964404365.1 uncultured Bacteriovoracaceae bacterium | reverse complement strand
GAAGCTTCGACATCCTGAGCATTTTCTTCTTGAATGTCACGCATCTCGACCACGTCTTTATGGCGGAAGAGCGCGTTATCATCGAAGTTGAGTTTCGCATCGAGGGCGAGAAGCTCTCCCTTCTTCGTCAAAATCAAAGGATTGATCTCGAGCTGAGAAAGGTCCATTTCCATGTAGGCCTTGAAAAAATTTCCAACCGTAGCAACACAGTCTTTCGTCTGCTCTGCGGTCAGATTCAACGCTTTCGCGATTTTTCGACCGTGGAAGGGCTGGTAACCTGTCGATGGATCGACGGGGACTTTGATGATTTTTTCGGGGCTTTTATGGGCCACCTCTTCGATTTCCATCCCACCTTCGGTGGAGGCCATCATCACCACTTGTCCGCTCGAACGATCGGTCACGATACCGAAGTAAAATTCCTTCTCGATATCGGAGCCGCTTTCGATCCAAAGCTTATGAACCACTTTCCCGGCCGGACCGGTCTGTGGCGTCACGAGTGTCTTACCCATGATCTCTTTCGCAGCAGCACGAACAGAGGCTAAGTCTTTACAAACCTTCACTCCGCCCGCTTTACCGCGACCGCCTGCATGGATCTGCGCTTTTACGACGAAGATATTCGATCCCAGGTGCTGCAGCTCTTTTGCTGCTGCCTCTGCGTGACTCTCGAACGCTCCGCCTTCTTCAACTAAGCGGCCCTCAGAAACTCGGACACCGAATCTCTTCAGAACCTGCTTTGCCTGATACTCGTGAATATTCACTGAGCTTCTCCTTAAAAGTCGACCTGTTCAGCTGAGCGCTGAAATTAAATCAAGCCGAGGGATTTAACTGCGTCGCGCTCACCTTTGAGTTCTTCCAAGGTTTTCGCGAATTTTTCCTGGCCGAATTCGTTATGCTTCCAGCCTTCTTGTACTTTTACTTTTCCGCCTTCAATGCGGCATGGGAACGAGAACATCAGACCCTCGTCCACTCCGTACTGACCCTGCGAGCATACAGCGAGCGAAACGACTTCGCCTGCTGGGGTGTCATGAACCGTTTTATAAACGGATTCGATCGCAGCGGATGCAGCCGATGCCGCACTCGATACTCCGCGAGCTTTCAAGACTGCAGCGCCACGCTGCTGAACGGTGGTGATGAAATCACCTTTTAACCAAGCGTGATCCGAGATGACATCCGTCACGGCTTTTCCGCCGATTTTCGCGTTATAGAAATCCGGATACATCGTTGGGCTGTGGTTACCCCAAATAGCGAGACCCTTCACTTGATCCACGGCCACGCCAGCTTTCTTAGCCAACTGGTTACGGGCGCGGGTTTCGTCGAGCATCGTCATCGCGAAGAAGTTCGATTTCGCAACGCGTGGAGCATGCGACATCGCAATGAGCGCGTTCGTATTACAAGGGTTACCGACAACGAGAGTCTTCACATCATCCGCAGCATGGTCGTTAATCGCTTTACCTTGAACGGAGAAAATACCGCCGTTCACTTTCAAGAGATCAGCCCTTTCCATTCCAGGCTTACGCGGTACCGCTCCAACGAGAACAGTCCAGTTCGCACCCTTCATCGCCGTATTCACGTCCGAGGTGCAGGTGACTTTTTTCAGAAGCGGGAATGCACAGTCGTCGAGTTCCATCGCGACGCCGTTCAAAGCATTCATCGCAGGCTCAAGCTCAAGGAGCTGGAGTTCAACGTCGGTGTTTGGGCCGAACATTTGGCCGGAAGCGATTCGGAAAAGAATCGCGTAACCGATTTGTCCTGCGGCGCCGGTGATTGCTACTTTCACTGTTTTATTTGCCATATTTCAGTTCCTTCCTTGTGCTCACATATGAGCAATGATGTTCTTCCCAAATCCGGAGCAAGACACCTCTTCCACTCCGCTCGTTTCTTGTTTCATGAGACGCGCGAAATCGTAGGTCACTTTCTTAGAAGCAATCGCGCCGTCCATTCCTTTAATGATTAAATCTGCCGCCTCATTCCAACCCATGAATCGGAACATCATCTCTCCGGAGAGAATGACGGAGCCCGGATTCACTTTGTCGAGGTTTGCGTATTTCGGAGCCGTACCGTGGGTCGCTTCGAAAATCGCGTGTCCCGTGAGGTAGTTCATGTTTCCGCCCGGCGCGATCCCGATTCCGCCGAGCGA
>CAYOJT010000356.1:0-2190 GCA_964404365.1 uncultured Bacteriovoracaceae bacterium | reverse complement strand
TTCGTTCTGAAGGTTATCGATTTTGCAAAACTCTCGGAAAATCCATTCTGCGCAGAAGACAAAGTACAATCTAAAAATTGTTTAGCCCTCGTGAAACACGCTCTCGTGAAAGTCTCCGAGGATCTCGTCTTGGAGCAGGCGCGTTACTACTACAAGACTGGAGAAGTCGTCGAGGAAGACGAACGTCCTCCTGAATCAATCGCCTTTTCCGAACCCTATGGATCTCTTGTTAACTTTGCGCGCGATTCGACAAAGGTGAATTCCGGGCTCTTCGAACGCGGTCATAAGCGTTGGCTTGAAATTGTTCCGAAAACTGCACTACCGCTCATGACGAAGCGAATAGCCGATATTGAAAGCAGGATTTTTCCCGAACTTCGATCCCTGGTTCAAGACGTGGTCTCAGAGAAAGTTTTTGATCCCTATAAAGTCGACTCGATTAAGCATCGCCTAGGTGCCGTAAATTATAAGGGGGACATCCTCTGTAACACGAAGCACGCCTTGGTCGGTCTCCTCGACACGAATTTGAAGATCAGTAAGGGTCCCGATGGAGATCCCTACATTCGGACCTGTGGACTTTTTCTGGATCGCAATCCTTCGGAATATGCACTGGTTTTTCACCTTGCAAAGAAAATTGCATCAGTCGTTGAGCCCTGCGCACTCACGGGCAAGATTCCAGGCACCGAAAGTGGCGGGGCGTGGAGCATACCTAATCCGGGTTTAACAGAAGCAGAAAGCGACGCTCATTTTCCAATTGGCCAGGATCTCCTCTCCTGTCTGCGAGCACCCGACGCAGCCTACGCGCGCGGAACCGGCCTTACATTACCTCCGCTTCCGACACCAACTCCCACTCTTCCTCCCGCTATCGATAAAACTCCGGCCCCTAAACCCGTTACACCTCCACCGCCGCGAACTGCGCTCACCTGCCTAAAGAGCGATCAAGAGCTCTTTGATGAAGATGGCTATCTCCGACCTAAAGAAGATCAAATCCAGGAGGCTTTGAGTGATTGGGTAGCGACCGAGGCGCTTGCGAAGTGGATTGAGGTCTCTCGATTCATGGATTTGAAAAAGATGCACGGCGATCGAACACTTGTGCGAAATGGTTACTCCAACGTCTTTCGATCCTTTTGCCGAGTGGGCGTGGATCGCCCCGTCTTCCGACGAAATACGCTTCGTTACCCACCTCTCGATCGAAGGATTAATGGGATCTTAAGTGCTCACCCATTAGTGCGTGAGCAGATGGCTTGTCCGATTTTTCAAGGTGACCGCTATTGTTCTGGAGTAAAACGAACAGATTGGGAAGGAAACCCATTCAGATTTGAAGGCGAGAGCGAAATGACCGCTCCGAAACCTACTTTTTAAATTCAAATACAAATACGTCTTTAGGAGAAGCTCCATCCGCAACGCGATAGACGTATTCCTGTGAACGAAAGCCTCGCGCCTTCATCTCATCCACGAAAGTTTGAAGGTAGGGTCGGGCAGGATCTGCGACTAATATTTTAGAGTCATGCTTCGAGAGGCGCTCGAGTGCGTCAGCTACCTCGCTCGGATGCTGCTTTTCATACAAAATATCGCTTCCCATGATGAGCGAAAACTTCCCTATACTCGGATCAGGGGCCCGCCAGTTGAGTTCACGGTAGACCAGACGATCTTCTGGAATGCCATTCAATTTAACGTTAGCGTCGAAGAATGCGCCTACTTCAGGATGAAAATCGGTCGTGACAATTTTCGATAGTTTGATCGTTTGAGATAAATAGAGAGACGGAATCGCTAACCCACATCCGACCTCAATCACCTTCTGCGCGCCGAACCGTTCGATCGGATGAGCGGCCAAATGTTCGCACAAGCCTCGAGCCGATGGCCAAAGGTGACCAAAGTAGGGACAGAGGTCTTCGAGTAGATTTGGATTTCCCGTTTTCTCAAGCAAGACGAAAAGATCATCAATCGTCTCATCGAGAGATTTAAGCGCGTGAAAACGGAAGGTTCGACCCGCAATTTTTTCTTCGATGAGCTTCGTTTTCCAAGAAAAACTCAAACTGCGTGATTCGATCTGGGATTCGTTTGGCTTTACCATCGATCAGGTCTTAAACCTTCGGCGCTTAAGGCGCAAGGAGGGACTGGTATCAGCGGATTAAACTGCTATCACCCCCCTGCGCAGCAGCATGACGCTCACGACGCACGGCACCGAGTACT
>CAYOJT010000355.1:0-2200 GCA_964404365.1 uncultured Bacteriovoracaceae bacterium | reverse complement strand
TCGCCGGATCCTGGACCGCCTAGTGGGATACACAGTATCGCGTCTCATCTGGAAAAAGATCGCCTTCGGTCTTTCTGCTGGTCGCGTTCAGTCGTCTGCGCTCCGAATGATTGTCGATCGCGAACGCGAGCGAATCGCCTTCCGTAAAGCACGTTACTGGGATCTCGAAGCGATCCTCGAGAAATCGAAGGAAAAATTCGACGCAAAACTTCATTCCGTTGGCGGAACCCGCATCGCGACGTCGAAAGACTTCGATGAAACGACCGGAAAACTAATCGAAGGAAAAGACGTAAAACTTTTATCGGACAAGGACGCGCACTCCCTACTGGAGAGCGTGAAAATTGCGCCTTGGAAGGTGATTTCCACCGAAGAACGCCCACACACTTCGAAACCTTCCGCGCCCTTCATCACTTCGACGCTTCAGCAGGAATCTAACCGCAAACTCGGCCTCTCCTCACGCGACACGATGCGACTCGCACAGAGCTTGTACGAAGAAGGTTTGATCACCTACATGCGTACCGATTCGCCATCGCTCTCCCAGGAGGCGCTGAAGGCGGCCCGTGATTGCGTACTAGACCTCTACGGAAAAGAATACCTTCCGGATGGTCCTCGCGTTTACACCTCAAAAGACAAAGGCGCTCAAGAAGCTCACGAAGCTATTCGCCCTGCTGGGGGAGAATTCACTCATCCGGATAAAACAGGACTGACGGGAAAAGCTCGCGATCTCTATGAACTGATCTGGATGAGAACGGTCGCATCTCAAATGGTCGATGCGCAGAAGAAAGCGATGACTGTAAAACTTCAGTCTGGCGATGCTGTTTTCTCGGCGACGGGCTCCCAGATTGTGTTCCCAGGTTATCTCCGCGCCTACGTTGAAGGATCAGATGATCCATCAGCAGCGCTTGCCGATAAAGAAACGATCCTTCCTCCTTTAAAAGAGGGAGACTCTGTAAAATGTGAATCCGTCGAGGCACTCGAACACGAGACCCAGCCTCCCGCGCGATTCACAGAAGCTTCGATCGTTCGTGATTTGGAAAAGGCCGGAATCGGTCGCCCATCTACCTATGCATCCATCATTCAAACTTTGATCGATCGAGATTACGTTCGGAAAAATGGTAACGCCCTGATCCCATCCTTCACCGGAATCGCAGTGACTCAACTCCTCGTGAAGCACTTCTCGGAACTTGTGGATGCTAAATTCACTTCCGCAATGGAAGGCGCACTCGACGAGATCGCTGAAGGTACACGCGAATGGCTTCCCTACTTGAAAGAATTTTATTCGAGCAAAAACGGCTTAAAAGCGCAGGTCGAAGCGAAAGAAAAGAAAATCGATCCCGGCGAATCACGTACGCTCGATCTCCCTCACCTGAAGGGGGTGGATGTGAAGATCGGCCGTTACGGCGCTTACGTCATTCAACCCGGTCAGAAAGACAAAGAAGATGTACACGCCTCGATTCCTGAGGACATCGCTCCTGCAGATCTTTCTGCGGACAAACTCAAAGAAATCATCGAGATCTCCGCTCGCGGTCCTCAATCGATTGGCACAGATCCGAAAACAGGCTTACCGATTTACTGTCTGACGGGACGGTTTGGTCCGTACGTTCAGCTCGGAGATGTCACCGAGGAACAACCGAAACCTCGCCGTTCTTCCGTACCGAAAGGCGTGGACCCTCGCTCAGTCACACTCGAGCAAGCCCTGGTTTGGCTCTCCCTTCCTCGTGAACTCGGAGTACATCCAGAGACGAAAAAGATGATTGTGGCGAATAACGGTCGCTTCGGTCCTTATGTGAATCACGATGGCGACTATCGATCCCTGAAGAAGGACGACAACGTCTACACCGTCACCTTGGATCGCGCCCTTGAAATTCTCTCCACTCCTAAACAGGGACGCGGAGGCTCAAAAGTTCTGAAAGAACTCGGAAACCATCCCGAAGACGGAAAGCCCGTTCAATTGCTTGAGGGAAAGTTTGGTCCGTACGTGAAGTGGAAATCCACCATGGCTTCGATTCCGAAGGAACAAGCACCCGATGCGGTATCACTCACCCAAGCGGTCGAGCTACTTTCTCAACGAAAAGCTCAGAAAAAGGGCAAAAAGAAATAAGCGCCCGCCTTCCGCTCAAAATCTAACAAGACTTTAAAGCGACCCATTTCGACTTCATTTAAAAACGTGCTACTGAATAAGCTTAAGCAAATCCCCATG
>CAYOJT010000354.1:0-2229 GCA_964404365.1 uncultured Bacteriovoracaceae bacterium | reverse complement strand
TCCATCGTTGTCGTAGATAGGATCTTCGTCATAGGTCCAGTAGCCCTCAACCCATTCCGAGTGGTGGGTTGTGACAGCGCGTTCGGTGAGGTTGTGAACCACATCGCCAGGCTGATTTGCGACCGCAAGGTAGTCAGCGAGAGTCGCCATTGTGTCAGCGTTATACTTACTGACTTTGTATGCGACGAATTCGCCGGTGCTTTTATTTTTGTAAACCACGGATCAGTCGATCAGGGTGTAGAGCTTCTCAATCTTAAATTTTTGGCCGGTTTGATCTTCGAGGAATTTTTCGAAGGTACGTGCAGCACGGCGTTCTTTGCTGCAGCCGACTAGAGATAAGCCCAACATTAGGGCTAGGACCAATTGTTTCAGTTTCATAAATCTCCCCCTTGGAGTTTCGTTAGCGGACGGACTTGGACAAATTTGATTCCAGTGAGAGCAAGCGATGTACCAATAGTGAAACGATCGCCTGAGCTTTAGGCTCTTACAGATTCGTTCTCACTAAAGATTTGCTTAATTGATTTGGCGCGTTAACGGTGCATTTTGCTGGCAGGTGCCAAAAAGAACTGGCCGCACTCAGTTACCGAAGCTCAAAAGGGAGGGACTTCATTTTCCAAACATCGTCTTCGACGCAAAGCAACGTAAGTGAGTAGGTCGGCAGGAGTGGCGGCGTTACTGGCGACACCACGGGATTCATCGTGCGGCAGTTCGCGGGGACCGAAAAATTCAGATAGGCAAACGTCTGGAGCTTCTGGTCCGAGGCGGAGATGACGGAAACTTGGTTGGCGTTAATCTGCGATCGATCAATGTAGAGGGCCGGTACTTGTTCACCTGAAACACGGGATGCGATCGGGTAGTAGAGCTCGCTAAACAGGCGACCCGAGAGAAAGCTGTAGCGATAAACTGGGGCGGTATCCGAAAAGGTCTCGCCAGTTTTTAAATCAGCCCCCGAGAGCGCCATTTTATTTTTCGAAAAGTAAATCGTGAGTGCTTCGCGAGAGGTTTCAAACACAGAGGACACGTCGAGAATAGTGTCGAGCGGATACGGATGGTCGTAGCGAACCGAAAATGGCGTGAGACCTGGTGCCCATCGAGTTGTGACAGCCGTTGTGTTCGAGTAAATTCCCGTAAAACTATTTCCCGCAAGGGGAGTGATCGAAAAATTCGAAATCTGAGTAAACGGAATGAGCTCTTGACCCTCAGGCTTGAAGCCGCCTAGATCTATGTCTTTCTCAAACTCCATTTCGAGGCCAGCGGGTGATTTTTTCCACGTGACGAGGGCAAACCTTTTATTGAACCCCTTCCCGTAATTGAAGAGCCAGTCTTGTTTTCCGACTGCGCGGTCCTGGCCCGTCTGAACCAAGGCTTTCACAAAATTCAATTCATCATTCCAGTCGAGTTTGAGTGTTTCGCGGAGTCCGTGCGTGAAAGCGACTGGATCAAGTGTGCGCACTTTGAGTTCGCGCGAACCCGGGGTAGATAATTCGAAGGAATATCCATGAAGCGCGACTCGCTTGACCTCCGGTACCCACGGATCAGGATTCTGATCCTCCTTTTGGTAGCGACCAATCGCATGCACGAGCGGGAGTGCGATTTTTTCTCCGGTTGGGAGGAGAGTTGGCATCCACTGGTAATTCTTGAGGCGTAAAAGCTGTTCGTCGAAACTCGAAAACGGGACACCAACGAGTTCTTTGCTGGTTGCCCAGGTAAAACAATGATCTTGGATCAGAGGCTTCGTTTGTTCATTGAAGTAGCAGTAATGAACGACTTCGCTTGCTCCTTCCGCCTTGGTTAGGAAGCTCACAATCAGATCGTTCTTCCTGTCGTAATTCAGGTCAGTGTTGAGAATTCCGAAAAGCTGCGATTTCGCAGGCAATGCGATCGGCGCTCCTCTGGGTTTCATGACTCCATCTTTCTCGGACATGAAAAGAAGAGAAATGACGTCTTCTTTTTTCGAAATCGCAACATAGAGAGGAGTGTCTGTAGGGCTATCCAGCGTTTCTACGGTTTGAATGAGCGGGGATACACGCTTATTCGCATATATACCGATGAGCTCTTTTGGAATGTCGCCATCGAATGTCACCGTTTTGATGCCCGCTTCTTCCGACAGATCTCTGATCCAGCTGATAGATTTTTGGAAGAGGTGTGTCTTACCGTTTGGGTCGGTGAGGCGGATTTGAATCGTGCTTTGAGCCGGTGCCTTCGTGTCTAAAATGCGTCCGGAGAGAA
>CAYOJT010000353.1:0-2237 GCA_964404365.1 uncultured Bacteriovoracaceae bacterium | reverse complement strand
GGAGTAGCGACAAGAACATTGGAATTCCATGGCAACAGATTTCCACCGCTTTGCCTACTCTATTCAAAAATGTCGAAACATGGATCCAAGGCAACGTTTACTCATGGGATGAGATTGGCGCTCGATTTCACCATCGCCTCGTCGAAATTCACGTATTTCCGAACGGGAACGGCCGTCATGCGCGTATCATGACCGATCTCGTCCTGGAAAAACACGGCGAAACCCCGTTTTCATGGGGCATAAATCAAGGTGCGCTCCTCCTAGAAGAAGAGGGAGACACGCGCGCTGAATATATCGAGGCGCTTCGCGAGGCGGACCAAAAGAAATTTCAAAGACTGATTCGATTTGTGCGCACATAACGCGAAAGAAGTAATCGCTTCCCACTTCATCACGATTTGAGCTCGTATCAAACCCCTTGAAATGCCGGAGCGACTTTCCTACACTCACCTTATTCCGCCTCTAACTAGGCGAAAGTACTGTGAAGGGTTCAGTCACCCCATTTTGAACTTTCTCGAGCTTTCAGGGGCTTTCTTGAGTTCTGGATACCCTCAGGACTCGCATCTTAAGATCCGTTTGGCGGGCACTTTCAATACGCGCAGCACTTTTCCTATTTTGAGCTCCGGTACGTCTCGCACATGCCTGTGCTAGTCTTAAATCATGAGGAAATTTATATCTTACGGGGCCATAGCCTTTCTCCATATATTGCCCTCGAACTCGTTTTCGAACGACTCGATCGGAAGCATCAATACTCAAGGACTTACTTTGGAAAAGTCCGATGACGTCGCCATGAAACGCGAGCGCCTTCGAATCACGCGAAAACAGGTAGAAGTTGAGTACGAATTTCGAAATGAATCCGAAAAGGATCTGGAAACCTTAGTTGCCTTTCCAATGCCGGAATACTCCTGCGGCGGTATGTACGCGCGACCCTGGATATTTTCGGACTTTGTTGTTGAAACGGATGGGAAACGAGTAAAGCCGGAGACTGAACTCAAGGCCTTTGTAAATGGAAAAGATGTCACAGAACTCGTCAGAAAGCGCGGATACTTAATCGCCAACTGCCCTGATTTTTCGAAATTGAAAGAGCCTGAGATTCAGGAACTCCGAAAACTCGGCCTGTCGGAGCATTCCGAACTCGACGATTGGGAGATCCCCAGTTGGTCGATTCGAGCGAAATATTATTGGAAGATGCTGTTTCCTGCGAAAAAATCGGTTCAGGTCAAACACCGCTACGCTCCTCAACTGGGTAGCAACTCGGTAGGAATGGCGAGTTTGTACGCCGCAGGGGAGCCCAAAGAAAGCGAACTCATGCGGTGGGGTAACGAACACCGCACAGGAGTGGCCGAACATGGGGAATACATACTGAGAACGGGTAACAATTGGAAAAACGGAATCGAGTCCCTTGAACTGATCATTGAGGGAGATCCACTTGTTTGGGCGCATTTCGAGAATCAGCTCTATTCGGGCATCGGCCGCCTTCGCTTCGCTCGCAAACAGTTTCGACCGACTCAGGATCTCAGTTTTGCATTTCAACAGATCAAGGACCCGCTGAGTCCCGTCTTTTACGAAGATGCTGAAATTGATGGCCCCGCAAATCTGAGGACCGCACCGAAAGGGAAGGTCATCGCTTCAATACCAGACGGAGCAAAAGTCAAAGTAGCGGGTTACACAGACGGCTGGTTCCAAATCGTTGCTGGGAAACAGACAGGTTTTACTACCGCCGCAAATATCAGGCCGCGGGAACCTAAACCTGAACCCACGGGACGTATGAAAACCTGTTCCGTTGAAATGAAAATCACTGATTTGAAGAAATGGCCAGACTTCAAGCAACCGATGGATCCTTCTAGTCGTGATCTATCACTCGAGGAGAAAAAGGCCGATGAAGGCGATTGTCGCGCTTACGCGAAAGAATCACGGGCTACTCAAACGGATTTTTATCACGCCAAAGTGCCGACAATTCGAGTGAAATTCGACGGCAAGGAAATACCGATCGAAGCGAGCAATTAAAGTTGCCGGACTGGTGGTGGAGTCCTCCCCATTTTATGGATCAGTTTAAACAGAGCCAACCGTCTTTACCCAGACGCTCGGAATAATTCTGCGGCAGACTTCCCTGTACGGGATGCGCGGGAGAAGCCCCGGCTTTCGGCGGCTGAATCTTCTCCAAATCAGACTTCGCCACCAGAATCACGGTTTGCTGAGTTCCACATTTATTATTCAACTGATTCAGCACACTCTGACCC
>CAYOJT010000352.1:980-2249 GCA_964404365.1 uncultured Bacteriovoracaceae bacterium | reverse complement strand
GGCCGAGCCCACTAAGGGTTCAAGCATAGTTTCGTAACGCTTTACTCTCGACTCGGTGCACCCTAGAAGAAAAAAACAGACGCCAATAAAACCAAGGAGTTTTTGCATCTATTTATTTTACTCTAGTGTGAACTACCTTGGAAATAAGCCGCTTTTAAAGCATCGACGTGAATTTGTTTGATATGTCCTCTTCGGCTGCACATCAAATTAGTGATATCTAGTTGATAGTTCACCATTGCTTTTTGATCGGAGTCATAAAATTCCACGTAACAATCCGGAAGTCCCAATACGTGACCAAATTCATGTCGAATCGTACATTGAACTCCGTACTCCGTTAAAGGCGAATTGGCATCCATCGTAATTGTATTTCCTGCTAAGGATTCGACGTGAGGGGTCGCACCTGCCACAAATTCTACTTTAGGAGTTCCAAATCCCCCTTGAGTAAAATCGAGAGTGAGCTTCCAATCATTGAAGCGCCATTCGTCTTCAATGTTATCTTTTAGAAAGTTTAAAATGTCATTGGTCTCAGGTTTTTGGAAGGGAACCTTCATTTGGTTCGCTTCAGTCCATTCGATATCCTCTCTTTGCTCTCCTAATTCGAAAAAGCTGTTCCAAAGTTTAGTACTTTTTGGCAAATAGGTTTGGTAAAGGCTTCTTAACTTATCGCCTTCAGTTTTAGCTTCGGATATTTTGGATTCACATTTTTTTGCAGTTTCCGTATTAAGACACATTCCTTTTAGATTTCCTAAAACTGAATTTTTGATTTCCTCTGATTGATCTGTCCAATTTTGAAACTTGGTTTCGAGATCTTTGTCATGAGTGAGGAAATAATATCCTCTTACATCTTTGGTTCGTAATTCACCATATTCCGAAAGATAAGGTTCTTGAAGAAGCCATCGAGAAGCTCCTTGATAGTTTCTGTCGAGCTGAAATCCGATTTTAATAAACTCACGGTCAGTTACGGGGAGTTCACTTATAAAATCCTCTTTTTCAAAAATTATTTTGCTCATCCATTGGGGAATCGTCGATTTCAATTCGTTGAATCGGGCTAAAATGATATCGGGATTGCTTAAGGTAGGTTGATCGATAGGGTAAGCGATTGTAGTTTCTGGGGAAGTCAGTGAAATTTTTTGTCCCACGGGACGATGATCGTTGATGTAAGATAGCCAAGCTAAGAATCTCTCCCCCATCTTAATGACGGGGCTCAACTCTCTAGGATTTGCATTAGTCTGTTTTAGTAAGTTTTGGTATTGCGATGAACTGATCTCA
>CAYOJT010000352.1:0-970 GCA_964404365.1 uncultured Bacteriovoracaceae bacterium | reverse complement strand
AGAGGCAAAAGCTTTACTCGTGAGAGAAAGGGTAAAAAAACTCAGGACTAATACAAAACTAAAACTTAATTTCATTTTTGTGATCCTTATAGTTAGAGAAGCCGCACGCGCAACGTAATAAATCCTATAAGGGTTTAGACTTTAAGTTGAAGGAAGGAATTTGATTTCGATAACAAAAGTTAGGGGCAGAGAGACTAAGGATTAAAAATCTCTTTGCCCGAAGCGATTACGCCAGGTCGAATCATGAGTTTCTTCTCTTTGAGATCTATCGGGTAAACTCTTTTCTGATCCGAATTTTCCGATCTTACGAAGACGTACAAATACCTGCCGCTGTTAACTTCTTGGAACGTCACTTCGGTTTTTTCCGTTTTTTGATATACCTGAGTTAATCCTTTTTTGAGTTCCTGAAGTTGTTCGGGCTCCCCTTTATATTTATTCAACAAATCTTGAACTCTATTTGAGTCGGTAGAAACGGGACGAGTGGCCGCATCGGCTCCTGCTCCCCCGTGCTCCCCTTTGGGATCCTCGGGTTTTCCTGCAGCGTCGGCAGGCTTGTCTAGGGAAGCGAAGAATTTTTTCACTAGGGGGTGCTCTAGCTGACCTTTATCCGCGAGGTAGTGCTCCGCCAAACGTTGTTTCACTTCTTCGGGAGCTTCGATGCCATCAATTTCGAGGCGATTTCTTTCCTCGTTAAAATAGAAACCTTTCTCGGGGCTTTTGTCTTCGTATTTCCATGAAGCTTGTTCTCCCATTGCGGATACGGAACCCGACCAATTTCGTTTTGGCGTGGGCGATTGCACGGGAGGTGGAACGGGCGGCTTTTGAGCGGGTGCAGGAGAAGGGGGATTTTGTGGAGGAGGGGATCCCGCACCACGAGTGCTTCCCGTTCTTTCTGGATTTCCTGACGGGTTCCCACTTCCAGTTGACGAGCCAAACCGTCTCCTCCTTTTGGCCCGCGCCAAGCTTCACC
>CAYOJT010000351.1:0-2260 GCA_964404365.1 uncultured Bacteriovoracaceae bacterium | reverse complement strand
TTCATCAGATAAGTAGGAACGCGCAAGCTGGATGATCGAGGCGGGCAGTCCCAAGCGTTCGGCTGTTTCGAGCGCGCGCGATCTTCCGGGAACTCCAAGCACAATTGAGAAAGTCGGCGTGCGAGAGCGCTCGTTGAAAGCCATCGATGCGTTCAAGATGCGCGGGTCATTGAGAGCAAGCGCCTTCAATTGGGGATCGTGGGTGGTTGCGACCACAATCGCGCCATGACTCATGACGGTCTCAAGGAAAGCGCGCCCGAGCGCTGCACCTTCACCGGGATCGGTTGCTGTATTGAGCTCGTCGAGGAGCACGAGCGAGCGAGAAGTCATGTTCTCCAGAATCGTTTTAAAGCGTGCGATGTGACCTGAGAAACTCGAGAGGTGCTGCTCGATGGACTGCGTATCACCGATATCGACGTAAAAACGATCGAAGAACGGAACGACTTGTTGTTCCGTGCCCGGAAAAGGAAAACCTGTGCGCGCGCAGATCCCCGCTAAACCGAGAGTCTTTAGAAGAACTGTTTTTCCGCCCGTGTTGGGTCCTGTGAGAAGAAGCGTCTTCACTGGGTCGCCAAATTCAATGTCGTTTCTCTGAATGGTTTCGGGCGCGATCGACCACCAGAGGAGAGGGTTCGCAGTTTGTTTGAGTTTAATCAGAGATCCATCACCGATTGAAAGCGTGCGGCCGCCGTAAACCCGGCCGAGTCGAGCTTTCGCTTGTACTGCGTCCCAGTGCGCGATGATCTCCACGCCCGCTTCGATTTCAGCAGAAAAGGGTTTTAAAATTTTCGAGGTCCGTTCGAGGATTTCTTGAATTTCGACGCCCAAATCGTTTTCTAAACGCTTCAAGCGATTATTCATCGGCGCGACTTCTGCGGGTTCAACGAAGACCGTCTGTCTCGAGCCAGAGGTTCCGTAAATATTCCCTTCGACTTCGTTCTGAGCTGAGATTCGAACGGGGATCACGTAGCGGCCGTCGTGAACGTCGCTAAAGTTCTCCTGAAGTACGCCGCTTTGTTGGTACTTGTTCAGGACTCGCTCCATCATCGAACCGATCTCTTTACGAATCGATCGAATTTCGGTGAAGAGTTGAAAGAGTTTCTGCGACGCGCGCTCAGAAAGCGTGCCTTCCGGAGTCAGAATTTTATCGAGGACCTTGATGGGTTCACGAGGGTCCATGAGAGAGGTCAGAGCCCTCTTAAAAAGTTCGCCCTGAATCGAATCCCGCGGCATCTGTGACCAAGAATCGATGGCGTAGAGCCATCCGCGAAGGTGCGCGAAGTTTTCAATCGTCAGCGTTCCGCCCTTCGAAAGCGTTTCTAAAATTTCAGCCGGGGAGGCGAGTTCGAAGAGGGGTCCCCAGAGGGCATCGCGATCGAGAAGCCCCATCATCTCTTGGGTTTCAGTTTGGAGAATGCGGGCCGCCTCGGGGGTTTGAGCCCAAACGGTATCTTGCTCCAGAGATTCAATCTTCATGAATCCCGGCTCAGTCTTCGCAAGCTCAGTTGCGTAATCGATGAGTCGATCCCAATCGAGGGAGTGGAGTAAGTTCATAGGCTCGGACGCTCAAATCTCGCATCCGTCTTTCTTTTACCTGGTTTTAGCTTGAGATGGAACTGTCAGCCCGATGCTTTTAGAGCAAGTTTCGGATCCCAGACCTTTAGGCTCACGACGCCGTCGAGGATTTCCACGTAGTGGGTCGAGAGGAGCCACGATCCAGGATTATAGTAGCGCTTACCGTCCTTGAGCTCGGCCTCGCCTGGATGGTGGGTATGGCCAAAAATGACGGAATCAAAACCCCGATCGGCAAGCTCCTGGGCTGCGATCTTAAACTGCTCAGGTTCCCCGATGATTCCGGTTTTGCGCGCACGAAGCCTCGAGCGAAGTTTTTCAAACCAGATCCAGATTTTATAGGCCTGCGGATGGATCATCAGTGGGATCGTCGCGATGCGGGTGAGGACCTCGTAAAGTCTCGGATAGGTGACGAAGAAGGGGTCATAGAGGTGGCCATGTTCGATTCGAATGCGCGCGTCTCCGGAGTGCACATTCAGAAAGGGGGTGACCTTCATCATTCCCCAGTCTTCGAGGAAGTGTTCAAGTGCCACGTCATGATTTCCAACCGTATAGAAGACTTCCACGCCTTTTCTTCGAATTTGTCCAAGCGCCCTCAAAAACTCAGGAACTACGAGGCTGAATTTCGAAAACGAAGCCTGAGCGATTTCAAGACCATCACCCTTGATGCAGAAGTCGTATCCCTCAG
>CAYOJT010000350.1:0-2281 GCA_964404365.1 uncultured Bacteriovoracaceae bacterium | reverse complement strand
TTCTTTGACGTTCCCTCGTTCACCGAGCTGAAGAAGTCAGCCATTCAGGCGCTCGAAAAATCGGGACTTCGCACCCAATTTTCTTCGATCAAATTCGTCTTGATTGACGACTCGGGCGGACGGGACGACGAGGTTGGAAAATTTAAGAACGACGAAAGCGTCGTCATCGTTCGAAACATCTACAACTTGGGTCATCAAGGCGCTCTCGTTGCGGGACTAAGAAGCTTAGTTAACACCATTGACCCGAAAGATTACATCGTCACGATGGATTCAGACGGTGAAGATAAGCCTGAGGATTTGCCGCAGATTCTTAATCGCCTGGTTAAAGCAGAAAATAATCTTCAGAAAATCGCACTCGCTCATCGCACTAAGCGAAAAGAAACACTCCTCTTTCGCCTATTCTATACGGGCTTTAAACTTTTTTTCCGTATTCTCACGGGACAAGTCATTAAAAACGGAAACTACGTCGCTTTTCGTGGTTGGTTTTTAAAGAAAGCAATTCACCACCCCCACTTCGACCTCTGTTACTCGTCGAGCTTCATCAGCCTTCCCCTTGAGCTCGATCGGGTTCCACTCGCTCGAGGCGTTCGTTATTTCGGAAAATCCAAGATGGGCTGGATGGGCCTCATTATGCATGGATTTCGTATGCTGCTCCCATTCGGCGAGAAAATCGGCTTGCGCGGGATTATCGCTTCTTCCATCGCTTTAATCCTTTGTTCTGGCGGACTATTGGTTTCGCATACCCACGAAAGGATGAAGGCCCTTATTCTATTCAGCGCGGCTCTGAATGTGTCCTTCATTTATCTCTGCGCGATGATTCTAACTTTCATGCTCTCTGCCCAACATAAAGCTCGAGCGCTTCGAGACTTAGGTCATAGCGAAAAATAAAATATGCGAGACCTAGGATGAGCCAAGACGAATTACTGGAAGGTCATCTCCTCGATCAAATTAAAAATACTGAAAAAGGTTCTACCTTCTTTTGGCATCGCATTCGGACCTGGATCGTCCTAAAGATGATCGATCGTTATGGTCCCAAGAAAGAAAACAAGCTCATCCTCGACATCGGTGCGGGCGCAGGAGTTTTTGGATATCACTTGAAAAAAAGTCGGCCCGGCGATCGCTACGCGTTCATCGAGCCCTTAGAAAGTCTCGCTCAAGCTCTCGTTCTCAGTCACGGCAGTCAGTCCAATTGGACCCATCAAACTCAAGGCAAAGAAGACGTCGCCGTCTGCCTCGATGTTCTAGAACATATTCACGATGATTCCGCGTTCTTAAAGAACTACGAAAAATCTCTTTCGAATGCGACCACTCTCATCCTTACAGTTCCAGCACTTCCCTGCCTCAGCTCAAACTGGGATAAGGCCTTGGGCCATGAACGTCGCTATACACGATCGCGACTCAGGAGTGTTTTGGAGGGCGCTGGCTTTGAAATCATTGAAATTCACTACATTTTTCAATCGATGATTTTTCCCGCACTTTTACGGAAATTCCAAAGCACCCAAAACATCGAAAGTGCCGAGTTTCCTTCTCTTCCCGACGCGATCAATTCACTTATGACTTTTCTCTTAAAAATCGAGAACCGACTTCTCGGCTGGCTCCCGTTCGGCACCAGCCTCGTCGCAGTGGTGCGAAAGAAGAATGCTACTCGACAAAACTAAACTCACTGCGTGGATCTCGCGCCACGAAATTAAAATTCTCTACGGTGTCTTCATCGGCGCATATTCCGTCTTCGTTTTACTCAGTAATATCTTCGATTGGGACCACTTCTTCACCACGGTGGAATATGAGTTTCGATCCTGGATGGTTTTTCATGAAATGCCGATCTGGTCGTATGGGTTTTGTGCAGGCGCAACGCGCTTGGGCGACCCCCAATCTTTTGGTCTCTCACCTTTCTTTTCCATCATCCTCATCCTCGGATCGTACTGGGGTTTAAAACTTCTCGTCATTTTTCTGATGGGTTTAGGTTTATGGAGCGTTCATCAAATCGGTAAAAGTCTCGTGCGCATTTATTACCGAAGCCCTCCTGATGAACAAACTTCAAAGCTGATCTTTCTATTTGCAACGGCATTCACTTTTGGAAACTACTTTCTTTGGCACTCCCATCACGGGCACATCACATTCCTACTCCACCACGTTATCCTCTGGGTGATGAGCCGACTCCTGCGAGTTTTTGAGCGTTCGCTGAATAAGCGTGAATGGGCTCTGATCGCATTTGTGTCTTTCAGCTATTTTTCGTCTGCGATTTACCATTCCATCATTTTTTTCCTAATGCCGATCGCCT
>CAYOJT010000349.1:0-2283 GCA_964404365.1 uncultured Bacteriovoracaceae bacterium | reverse complement strand
GTCGGAATCGCAGACAAAATGCGTTTAAAAATGTAGGTCATCATCGGTGCGTACCCGAGCTTCTTCGAGCGGAGCCCAATCCGTCCATTGGAAAATAATGTACCCAGCCCGAATCTTTCGGAAAGCCTTTTGGTGGAGCGACTGTCATGTCCCGATCAATGAGGAGAGCTGTATAGGCGCAGATGAATGCATCAAAAGCTGTCAGACTTTGGGAAAGTTTCTTCAAATCGCGCTCGTAAATGAAGACACCTTTTTTCATGGCAAGCGTCTCTAAAAGCTCCATCCGGGCATTATATCCCTCTTCGAGTTTTCGATAAGACGCGATCACGCGTCGAGAAATCCCAATTCCCTGCGCAAGCGTCGAAATCGTCAGTTTGGGCCAAACTTCAACCAAGTTAATACCCTTCAGGTGGCGCGAGAGAAAATGCATTCGTGCGGTCAGCGGAGCTCGGTTTCCTCCTAAAGCTTCATCGATTTCAAACCGGTAATCGGGATGGAGTTTTGGAAGAATCTGATAACGAGCCCAGATTTCGAATGGGCGCTGAGTGTAAGGCGTAAACTCGCGAACATTGACTCCGAGTTCTCGCCCCTCGTGTTCAGCTTTTCGGGTTTGCTCGCGCATCCATTTTACCGTGCTCACACTGCAGCCTTCCGGAAGCGGACAGGTCTTCCTTGTGCATTCAATACAGGGAGGGAGTGTGATCGGAACATTTACGCCGAGTTTTGCGATTCGATGTGCTTCGTTTGAAACCACTTCATTCAGAGTCTCAAGGAGAGCTTCATCGCCCGTTTGTTTTTCTTCGCTCGTAATCTTGTCGTAGACGTCGAGAAGAAACGTTTTTTGTTCTTTTGGGTAATATTCGAGTACAGCAAGTGCAGTCTTTTGGTTTTTTGCTCCTGCGAGCTCTAAACCTAAGTAGCGTCTTGGCTGAAGGGGGAGTACCCTGGGTTCACTCAAGCAGGTACGACCTCGACCGTAAGGCCCGAGGCCGATGGTTTAAAGGGCAGGTTTCGAACGCCCGGCAGAGATCCTACCTCTTTCAAAATCGCTTCCCGTTTTGCAGCGTTCTTCTCCGCAAGGTAAACGAAGAAACAGCCCCCGCCGCCCGCTCCACAAATTTTACCTGCAACCGCTCCGAGTGATTTCGCTTTCTCAAAAGCGCGATCGATTTCAGGCGTCGAGATTTCTTTTGCGAGTCCTCGCCTCACGTCCCATTCGGAAGCGATCGCTCGTCCAGCGCCGGCCCAATCGTTTTCTAAGAGAGCTTTTTCTAGAGCGTGGGTCGCAGAATTAATTCCGGTGAATTGTTCGCGGACCTTTCCTTGGTTATCGATGAAGGCTTTATAAAGTGCCCAGTTATTGATGCCGGAATTTCGAGATTGGCCGGAATAGAAGAGTAAGAGGCGATCTTCCAGCTCATGGATCAGGTTTTCTGGGAGTGAAACGCGATTGTGTTTTCCCGCGCCCCATTTGAGAGCCTGAAGTCCTCCGAACATTGCGCCGTAATAATCTTGAAGGCCTGCGGGAACCTTAATGACGGTCGTCTCGACGTCTCGAGTGATTTCGACCAGGCTTTCCCCATCTCGATTCACGTATACATTTCCGTCGGACCAGATTTTAAGTGCTCCAATGATCGCCACCGAAAGTGTCGATGAGCCACCTAAGCCGGCACCTGCGGGACTTTTCGCGCTCGTCGAGAGGATCATTCCCTGATTTGGGTAAAAGCGACCCTGTTTTGTTTTGATGGCGTGGAAATACTTCAAGTACTTCCAATGGAGCTCAAGCGTGGGTGGGGGTGAAACGGTTTCGATTTCCTTCCAGGAGAAAGAGAGCTCAGCCCCTTGGTCTCCGGATTTCAGAATGACCTTCGGCTCGTCGATTTCAATGAGCTCAGTCTCAGCGTAGAGGTCGATTGCGAGATTGATGGTCGTTGCGCGATCCAGAAAGAGGTAAATGGGCCAGATATCGACCGTGCCGCCCGCCAAGTCGATGCGGGTGGGGGCTTTTGAACGGATCGTACGTAACGTTTTCATGCATTTAGTATGGCGGCGGCCCTCAAATTAATCCAGGGAAAGATCAGGGCAAATTCCTCTAAAGCTATTGAAATGTTTAAGGAATAATATCTGACTAAATAAGTCTTGTATTTATCTACTCGTTCCCGTAAAACACTACACTATGAAATCCTGCGCCCGGTTTCTTGTCTGGAATTTATTACTTCTCGCAGCCGTTGTAGGCGTGAATCTCGCTTTTGCGGACACAGATCCGCCCTCATCCGAGGATCC
>CAYOJT010000348.1:0-2288 GCA_964404365.1 uncultured Bacteriovoracaceae bacterium | reverse complement strand
CCGCGTAAGGGGACAATCGCTGTGGGCGCCGATGCCGATATCGTGATCTTCGATCCGAATCGCGAGCAAACACTGTCCGCGAAAACTCACCATATGCGTTGTGATTACAACACCTATGAAGGTTGGAAGGTTCAGGGGAAATGTCGTCAGACCATTCTTCGCGGGACGCTCGCCATCGACGATGGAAAAGCGCTCGTGGGTAAGGGGTTTGGAAAATACATCAAGCGCGCCAAATATGGCCAAACGCTTACGTCCAATTGAAGTTTTATTTTTAAAAAGAGGAAAGAAAAATGTCTAGAATCGTAAAATCAGCCATCATCCAAGTCGGAAATAAACTCGATACAAACGCGAGCTGCCAAGAGCATGCGCGTGCGATGTTAGAGGCGCACATTCCTTACATCGAAAAAGCCGGAAAAGCGGGCGTTCAGATGCTCTGTTTTCAGGAAGTGTTCAACGGGCCTTATTTCTGCCCGTCCCAAGATAAGAAATGGTACGGCCTCGCTGAAGCGATCCCAGACGGCCCAACGACGAAGATCATGCAGGAGTACGCGAAGAAATATAATATGGTGATCGTCGTTCCGATGTACGAAGAACACATGACGGGCGTTTACTACAACACAGCCTCCGTCATCGATGCTGACGGAAAGTACCTGGGGAAATATCGCAAGAACCACATCCCTCAGGTCGCAGGATTCTGGGAGAAGTTCTTCTTTAAACCTGGAAATCTTGGATACCCTGTTTTTGATACCGCTTACGGGAAAGTCGGAGTTTACATCTGCTACGATCGCCACTTCCCAGAAGGTGCACGCGCACTCGGCTTGAACGGCGCCGAGATCGTTTTCAATCCATCCGCGACCGTCGCAGGACTTTCTCAGTACCTCTGGGAACTCGAGCAGCCTGCTCATGCGGTAGCGAACGGCTACTTCGTCGGCGCGATTAATCGGGTCGGTAAAGAAGGTCCATGGAACATCGGTGAATTCTACGGATCGAGCTACTTCGTGAACCCTCGCGGAAAAATTATCGCGCAGGCTTCGAAGGATAAAGATGAGATGGTGATTGCGGATCTGAACTTCGACGAAATCCGAGAAGTGCGTGATCTCTGGCAGTTCTACCGTGATCGTCGTCCAGAAACGTACACGCCGCTCTCGACGATCTCACAAACCTAAAAGGAATCGCCCCCATCATGGCTAAAATGACAAATGAACAAATGGTCGAATTCCGGAAGAAACACTTCCTGCACACTGCGGGTTTGTATCACGCCGGAAAACCTCTCCAGCTCGTTAAGGCTCAAGGCCAATACGTTTGGGACGAGAAGGGGACTCGCTACCTCGATTGTATCGGCGGGATCATCTGTATTTCCGCGGGTCACAATCACCCGAAGATTAAAAAGAAGCTCCACGAGATGTTTGAGAGCGACGAAATTCAGCATACGAGCACGCTCTATCTGAATGAGCACATCATCGGTGCTGCCGAAGCGCTCTTGAATGAAGCTCCAAAGGGCCTCGATCGCGTGAGCTTCACGAACTCCGGGAGTGAGGCAAACGAGCTTGCGATGATGGCCGCGCGGAACTCTACGGGCGAAAATACGGTGGTGCACCTTCGCCACTCGTACCACGGTGGAACGAGTGGAACGCTCGCTTCCTGCGGACACCATAACTGGCGCTTCAAAGCTCAGCCTGTGACTGCGACGGTCGCTGCGACTGAACCTAACTGTTACCGCTGTCCGTATCAAAAAACACAAGACTCCTGCGCACTCGAGTGCGCAAAGGATGTTGAGCGCGTGATTCAGACGACGACGAACGGAAAAATCGCGGCCATGATCGTTGAACCGGTCATGGGCGTGGGTGGATTCATCGCCCCTCCAAAAGAGTATTTCGATATCGTGACGAAAACCGTTCATAACTACGGCGGAAAATACATTTCCGATGAAGTTCAGACCGGTGCTGGTCGTTGTGGTGGAGCATTCCTTCTGACGAAGGATCTCGGCATCGACGCCGACATGGTCACCATGGCGAAGGGTTTCGGAAACGGAGCCGCAGTAGGCGCGGTTCTCATGAAAACGGAAGAATCCGAGAAAATGTCGGGCAAGCTCTATTTCAACACCTTCGGCGGCGACCCCTACCAAATGGCGCAGGCGAAACTCACGATGGATATCATCCGTGAAGAGAAGCTCGTTGAAAACGCAAAGGTTAAAGGCGCTCGAATCAAAGACGGTCTTGAGCAGATGATGAAGAAATATCCAATCATCGGCGATGTTCGCGGTCGCGGACTTCTTCTTGGGGCTGAAC
>CAYOJT010000347.1:0-2298 GCA_964404365.1 uncultured Bacteriovoracaceae bacterium | reverse complement strand
ATCGATTTCGACGGAAAGGTAGTGATCGGAGAAGGTGAGCGCGATGAAGCTCCGATGCTCTATATCGGTGAGAAGGTCGGAAGTGGAAAAGGACCGAGACTGGATCTTGCGCTCGATCCGCTGGAAGGCACGACTATTTGTGCGAAGGGCGGAAACAATGCTCTTTCCGTCATCGCGATTGCGGAAGAGGGGAAATTCCTCCATGCACCCGATACTTACATGTGGAAGATCGCAGTGGGACCTGAAGCAAAGGGCGCGATCGATCTGAGAAAGACTCCGACTGAGAATTTGAAAGCCATTGCTGCGGCGAAAAAAGTTCCGGTCGATCAGCTGACGGTTGTGATCTTAGATCGCCCTCGCCATGACGATTTGATCGCTGAAGTTCGTAAGGCTGGCGCTCGCGTGATGTTGATTGGGGATGGGGATGTTTCGGCAGCAATCGCGGCTGCAAAACCCGATACCGGTGTCGATGTTCTGATGGGTTCAGGTGGCGCGCCTGAGGGTGTGATCGCTGCGGCCGCACTTCGATGTCTGGGCGGCGATTTTCAGGGAAAGCTCATTTTCCGAAAAGAAGATGAGAAGACGCGTGCGCGAGCCATGGGAATTCAGGATTTAGATCGCATCTATCAAATCGGGGATCTGGCGTCCGGAAAAGTCCTCTTCTGCGCAACTGGCGTTACCGCGGGCCCGCTCTTAGGTGGTGTTCGCTTCTTCAAAGGTGGAGCCGTTACGCATTCGATCGTGATGCGCTCCGAAACAGGAACGATCCGAACGATTGAAGCTCAACATCGTTTTGAAACTAAACCGAGTTATCAGTACTAACCGCTAAGGAATCCAAAGATGGCAAAAGCAAGCATCACTAAAACCCTCGATGTCGATTACGGAAAACTCTTTGATACGATCGTGGGTTACGAAAGTTACCCGCAGTTCGTGACGGGCTGTAAGAAGACTGAAGTGGAGAGAAAAGCTCCCGGACATTCGCGCGTGAAATATTCAGCGAATATTTTAGGAAAAGACCTCTGGTATTTACTGGATCACACAGAAGATCGTGAAAAGGGTGTTGTGACCTGGAAACTGATCGAGAGCGATCTCCTGAAAGTGGATGACGGTGTTTGGAATTTGAAATCCCTTGGACCTGGAAAAACCGAAGTCACGTACTCGGTCGACATCGAGTTCAAAATTTGGATCCCAGGCCCGATTCTGAAAACTCTAACCTCGACTTCGCTCCCGGTTCTGATCAGCGAATATGAGAAACAGGCGAAGAAATGATGGCGAACGACCCAAAAGATTCTGGATCTGACGAAAAAGAGAAGGAAACGGGTTCCCGGGCTGGCGAGCTTTTAAAGAAGGCCATTACGGTTGGGATCGGCGCCGCGTTTCTGACTGAGGAGAGCCTTCGGTCGCTCGTCGGAGAGATGAAGCTTCCGAAGGAGCTGATCTCAAATTTGCTGGCGTCGGCGAACAATACGAAGTCTGAGTTTCTGAATAAGATCTCAAGCGAAATGATCGAGAAGATCACGGCGCAGGTGAAGCCCGCGGATCTCCTTCAGGAGCTGCTTCGGAACAACGAAATTGAATTCCAAGTGAAGATGAAGGTTCGACCTAAGTCGGACGGGTAAAGGAAGAGAAAACGATGAAAAAGTCTTTGGTGTTAATCCTAGTTTGCTTGAGTTCTGGGTCGATTCACGCATCCGAAAGTCTTCCAGCTGCACAGCCTGGAATTCAACCTCCTCCGGTGGTCGCTGAAGCTTCGGGAGTAAACATCCTCCGCGTTGTAGGTGCATTTGGATTGTATTCAAAGCTCACCCCCGTCGATAACGGATTTGGAGCGGGTGTTGATTACGGATCGTATCTCAACAATGGTTTTTCGATTAACTTCCAAAGTCGGTATTTCTTTGAGGCGCATGGCTCAACTTCTGGTTCGAGTACGACGGTCTTCGCAAAAAACATGCTTTTCGGAATTGCTCCCGGTTACTCTCTAAACTCCGGCCATTCGAGGACCACTTTCGGGGTTTTTGTGGGCGGACTTCAGACGCAGACGGAAACTCGTACTAACGGCTCAACGACAGCTGATGAGAGTAAAACCCGTCTAGCTATCGGTCCAAGTGTGAGTATTGATATTAAACTCACGGAATCCATCGGGCTATCCTTCGGTGGCTTATTCGTATTTACGAATAAAGACTATAAGCCAGGAGTAAATTCGGGAAGCCTTGGGGTCTCGTTTCTACTCTAAGTTCGTATCGCGCTCGACACCTGTTCAATCTTTCGACAGCGCATTTCCTAATTTCTCAATATTAC
>CAYOJT010000346.1:0-2299 GCA_964404365.1 uncultured Bacteriovoracaceae bacterium | reverse complement strand
ACGTCGAGAAACTCGTCGGCAGCCTAAAACAGTAACACACGGGTTCTTCCTGCGGAATCTGCCTCACACGCTGGGCGACCCATGGAATACCGACGACCCAAAACGCCCACCCGCATCGGACCGGTCACGTCGTTCTTGTTCATAACGGAATTATCGAGAATTACCAGGAGATCAAAGCCGATCTCATTAAGCGCGGTCACAAGCCGATTTCCGAAACCGATTCCGAGCTTTTCGGATTCTTAGTCCTGGAAGAGATGGAGAAGGGGACAGACCTTCTCGCTTCTGTTCGCGCCTCCTTCCAAAAACTGGAAGGTGCCTGTTCGGTCGTTGTGATGTCGGATCGTGAACCTGGGACAGTCGTCGGAGTTCGAAACGGCTCACCGCTGGTCGCTGCAGTCGATCCAAAAGGCGGGGCGATCCTCGCGAGCGATGCGCAACCTATTTTAGAGTACACGAACACCGTCTGTTTCTTAGAAAACGGTGATGTCGTTCGCGGAACGCCTCAGGGGCTCGAAGTTTTCGATCTTTTAACAGGTTCAAAAATAAATCGCCCGTTCACAAAGCTCGACTGGTCGGTCGATAAGATCGACAAGGGTGGATTCCCTCACTATATGTTGAAGGAAATTCACGAGCAGCCGAACGCACTGGTCGACACTCTGAATGCGATTTTAGATCGCGCAAAAACCGATCCATTTCCTCTCGGCCAGCATCCTGGCGTTGATGTTTTAAAAAACGCGAAGGAACTCGTCTTCGTCGCCTGCGGTACCTCGTGGCACGCGGCTTTGATCGGTAAATACTGGCTCGAAAAATACGCGAAACTCCCCGTATCGGTAGAACTTGCGAGTGAATTTCGTTACCGCGAACCCGTGCTTCGTGAAGGTGCGGTAGTCGTTGGGATGTCGCAGTCGGGTGAAACCGCAGATACGCTTGCCGTGATTTTGGATATGAAGCGCCGGGGCTTTAAAACGCTTGCGATTACGAACGTTCGTGGCAGTACGATTTCTCGTGAAGCGGATGCGACTTTCTTCACGGCGGCTGGACCTGAAATTGGGGTCGCTGCGACGAAGACCTTCATGACTCAGATGCTGACAGTTCTTTTATGGTCCGGCTTCTTAGCCACGACTCGGAAAACGATCGATGTCGAAGCGCTTTTTCATGAAGTCGTGAAACTTCCTCATCAACTGAAGACCTACATTGAAGATGAAATGGGCCCGACCTCGCTCTGTAAGAAGGCAGCCGTTTCGCTTCAAAAAGCAAAAGGCTTCTTCTTCATCGGCCGCGGCTATTCTTTCCCGATCGCGCTTGAAGGGGCACTCAAGTTGAAAGAAATCGCCTACGTTCATGCCGAAGGGTATGCGGCAGGCGAACTCAAACACGGACCGATCGCCATGATTGATCAAGACATGGTGGTTGTCGTCTTAGCTCCGAAAGATTCTTGGCGCGATAAAACGGTCTCGAATCTGGAAGAAGTAAAAGCGCGAGGCGCAAAAATCCTTTCCATCGGCGCTGCGAGCGACCGCAATCTTCGTGATCTCTCGGATATCTGGATTCCACTCCCAGACTTGAAGGAGCAGGCTCTTCTCGCTTACGCGATGGCGGTCGTTGTTCAGCTCTTAAGTTATGAAATCGCTCTCCTGAAAGGCACTGACGTCGATAAACCGCGTAACCTGGCTAAGAGTGTGACGGTTGAATGATGCCCGTAATGATTGGCCTTCTTTGTGCGTTAATCGTTAGTCTCCCGGCCCTGATTCTCAGGAGGGCTGAGATCGATTTCGCGTACCTTCCGCTCGCGATTGGTGTTTTTTCGGCGCTCATCCAAATGATTTACCTCTCGCGTACCAAGGTTTTGATTCGCGCGTATGATGGGATCGCGGATTTTTTCATTCACATCCATTCTCGCTATGTCCAGGAGACGCCCTTTCGCTGGTTTTATCGTGGTTTCGTGACACTCGCCCTTCACCTCAACGGCGCGGTAACAGGAATTGAAGGCGTCGCGGGCGAGTGGGCTCAATCCCTGACTCTCGCAACCCGCACGAAAGCGGAACAATGGAACGAAAACCGTCGTCGTACGGACGTCGCGTGCGTAATCGCGGGAGCACTTTCAGCTGCATTTCAGGCGCCTTTTGCTGCGGTTGTTTTCTGCTTCGAGATTGGAACAGGGGGTTTTGCTCGTGCGATGGTTCTCTCGTCACTTTCCGCATACGTCGGAACTCTATTTCTCTCGAAGAAATTGGGACTGGAAATCGATTGGATGCCTTTTTTCACTTCGCTCCCTCAGGGAGATTACGAGTGGTGGAAA
>CAYOJT010000345.1:0-2308 GCA_964404365.1 uncultured Bacteriovoracaceae bacterium | reverse complement strand
GATCAGGAGCCATTTCCCATCTTTCGACCGATCAATGCCGACAAAAAATCGAGGATCCTTTTCCTCAAATAGAAGCACGTCTTTTTCATGCGAAGTGTTCAGGGGATGCCGAAAAACGCGATCTGGACGGTCTTTCTCGTTTAAGCGGGTGTAAAAAACCGCGGAACCATCGGCGTTCCATACGCCATCGCCATGTGAATCGGGGACTGAAGTCTCCAAGATTTTTCCTGACCGAAGATCCTTGAATTGAAGCGTGTAGTGTTCGCCGCCGTCGCGATCGAATGAAAACGCGAGCCAGTTTTCGTCATCCGACACCGAAAAAGCGCCCAGGTCCGTGTAGTCGTGTCCTTCGGCCCAGGCATTGACGTCGAGAAGGATTTCTTCTGGTCCGTTCAAGGATTTCTGACGAAAGTAGATCGGATAATCTTTTCCTTCTGAGATGCGGGAGCCGTAGAGATGCTGACCCAGGCGGTAGGGTATCTGCACTTTTTCGGGCTCAATGAGTCCCTTCAATTCCTCGAAACAATCGTCGATCAGCGGTCGGATGGGCTTTAACACCGCATCGACGTAAGCATTTTCCTCGTCGACGAGTTTTCGCACAGAGGGATTTTCTTTTTCGCGCAACCAAAAATACGGATCCGTTCTTTCGATCCCAAACTCATTGAATTTTACAGGTCGCTTTTCGTAGCTGGGCGCGGGGGTCGAAGGAGCTTTCATGAAGAGTGATCCGTTCGGGCTAGCGTGTCGTTTAGGGCGGAGAGGTCTGATCGAGGCGGTATTTGCCTTTAAAGACGATGTTACCGGACCTAAAGATGAACTTGGAATAGGAATTTTTGAGATCCCCCAAACGCGGCGAGCCCGCCTCATCGAGCGAAAATTTGAGTTCCGCTGCGCGCTGAGCGGCCTTCACACACTCCTCGAGCGACTTCACGGGAATGTTAGCTTCTAGGTTTCGATAATTTTCGTCTTCTTTCTCAAAGCGGCTATCGACTTGAATGAAACACTCAGGCGCTCCCTTCGGAGCTGCCTGAGTGGGGGAGAGGGGGATGATGAACAAGAGGGCTAAAAGGAACCCTTTCATGAGTTCGAATCTAGCGGCCCGGGATGGATGCGAAATGAAGCTTGGATGAAAACCCTTAAATGCGGCGATACGGGCGGTTCGGAGGGGTGCCGATTTGAGGTACCGATCCCAAACAGAACTGATTAGCGGCTGTGCGTCATGATTTTAGGCCGTAACTTACTGAAAGTAATAGCTTTATTACCCGTCTCCGGGATTTTCCTTTCCGTCCTCGCTCCTTGTCATTTTGACTAATCCCGGCTAAAACGCCGGACTCAATGCTGATTTTCCAGAACCTGACTAAATCAGAGCTAGCCGAGCTCCTCTTGCCCCTCTCCTTTATTAGAGGCGGGCATAAACTCGCGCCTGAAGAACTGGCTAAGAAGCAAAAGAAGCAAGCCGCCTACCGCGCACAACAAATCTTCCACTGGGTCTATCAGCGCTTCGTATCGGATTGGGATCAGATGTCGGACCTCTCAAAGGAGCTTCGAGAGTGGTTAAAAGCGAACGTGCAAGTTCATCGCCTAACCGAGCAGGTCGTTTCGCAAGCCGAAGACGGCACCCACAAGTTTCTTTGGACTCTCGCAGATAAGAAAACCATCGAGAGCGTGATTATCCCTGCGGCCCTTCAGGAGAAGTCAGCCACTGAAGCGATCGCCCGTCTCGACGGTCGGGACGCGGAAGACTTTGAAGATGAAGAAGAAGAAGCCGAACTCATGAAAGACGGAAAACGATTCGCTGGAGCAAAAACCTCCGCGACGCCTGACTCCGGAAAATGGAAACGGCTCACCGCTTGTATCTCCTCCCAAGTCGGATGTGCGATGGCGTGTAAGTTCTGTCTCACCGGTATTCAAGGTCTCGATCGGAGCCTTCAAACATTTGAGATTGTGACTCAGGTTCATGAACTCCGTCGGCGCGCGCCGATCACAAATATCGTCTTCATGGGAATGGGCGAGCCGCTCCACAATCTGGATGCGGTCTCGAAGGCCTGCCAGATCTTGCTCGATCAAGATGGAATGAATTTTTCGAAACGGAAAGTCACTGTTTCCACAAGCGGACTGGTTCCTGCGATTCAGGAACTCGGTCGTCGAGTCGATGTTTCGCTCGCGATTTCTCTGAACGGGACGACGGATGAACAGCGTTCGGCGATTATGCCTGTGAATAAGAAATGGAATATCGAGGCGCTCTTAGACGCATGTCGCGAGTTTCCTCTTGGACCTCACCGCCGCATCACCTTCGAATACGTGATGC
>CAYOJT010000344.1:0-2313 GCA_964404365.1 uncultured Bacteriovoracaceae bacterium | reverse complement strand
GACACGAGAGTGGCGTGGAAGGAAAGGTCGTAGCGATCGGGTGGAGGAGTACACGACTGCTTCTTGGTGGCGACAACAGTGTCATTATCCCGAACTCTAAACTTTCAACAGCGATCGTAACGAACTTTAGTCAGCCTACGCTGGTTTCGCCTCTTTCTATTCCGTTTGGAGTGCCCTACGAGTCTGATTTAAGTCGCGTAGAAGAAGTTGTCGTCGCGGCGGCAAGACGGGTCGCTTCTCAGAAGCCTGCGATTTACATCACCACTGAGGATGCGATTCAGCTTCGATTTCAGAAGTTCGGAGACTCCAGCATCGAAGCAACGCTTTCAGTGAAAATACGAAATTTTCCGGACCTTGCGATTGCGCGCCACGAACTTATCAAAGAGATACAGTTCGCACTCGCACAGGCTCAAATCGGCGTCGCTTATCCGATTCGAGTGGTGCAGCAGCTGCCTCGCAACATTCAGTCGTAGTTTTCTCCAAAGAACACTTTTCCAAAGGTTTTGATTGCGTCTAAGGCATCAACGCCCGGAGTGCTTTGGATTTTCTTTCTAAAGATCTCAGCGACATCGGGTCTCGCCCGAGATGCGATGTAAGCTCCGGAAGTGGTCGCTTTAGAAGGAGTGATAAAGAAGCACGCGAGGGAAGTTGTTTTTAAAACATCACCGTATCTTTTGAGGAAGTCGATCGCCTTCCGGGAAGAACGTTTCTTTTCATAGGGAAGAGAGTCCAAGAACTTTATGAAGGCCCTTAGATTTTGGTAAAACACGGTTCGGTATGCAGTTTCAGTTTTGATGTATCTTGCGTATTCAGCATCGTAACATGCTGCTTTCGCGCGGTTGACCTCTTGGAAGATGAATGTCTTCAGAGGTTTTGATTCCGCGCTTACCAGAGGTGTCTTAAGGGATCTTTTTAAGTCTTGAAACCATTTCTCATCAATTTTCGTTCTATTTTTAGTACAGTTCGATAATTTGGATTCAAATTCCGACGTTGCTTGCGCGTAAGCGCTGCCCCAATACGCGAGCATCTTGGACTCATCTTCTTGGGTTTGGATGTTAGAATCTTTGAGATCTGTGTTTGAAAAAGCATTTTCCCAATCTTTTAGGATCTTAGTGCTCAAACCTAATTTGTTTAAAGCGGCATTTTTCATTTCGAGGAGCGTTTCATATTTTGAGTTCGCGGTGAATTTCTCCCAGGATAGTTCCTTCATTACGTCAGGGTAATCTTTCTGTAAGGATATGATGTTTTCTGGAAGTTCGAGAAGCGTCACATCACAAGCAGAAGTCGTTTGGATGGGCAGGAATAGGGTGGTCAATAGGATCAGAGTGGAAAGCATGAAGCGGTCTCCTTGGTCTGGCATCGACAATACCAGTAAGGCGCAGTTAAATAAAATGTCTGAGAAATCTTTAATAGTTATTTAACAGGGTAAGTCCTGGAATGGAACGCAGAGCTGTTAGAATGCGTCTGAGGCTTTCGGCGGCGCTTTTCGTGTGTCTTTTTCAGATTCCAAAATTTCGAGGCTTTCATCAAGGAGCGAGCCCTTTGGCGTCTCAACGATTCGACCGAGCTCTTTTCCGTTCTTCATAAAGACGAAGGTCGGTACTTTTTCAATAGCCCGTTCATTTTCAAAACCTCGATACGTTTTTTTTCTATTCAAAGCAAAAATCTTAATCTCAGGATTCACTTTTGCTTTATTTAAAAGTGAAAAGAAACGAGGCAGCTGTTCGTGGGTATCGTCACACCACGTGCCTATATAAATTTCGAGAGAGATACCCTTCATCTTCTTTGCGAAGAGGTCGGTGTTTTGGGTTTTCCAGGTTTCATCAGCGGCTTTCATCCCGCTTACCATCCAGTCGTAGCGGAGTCGTTCAAAGACGGTCCGGGATACTTCGCCCGTAATATCTTCACCGTCCGCAAATGTATTCATACTCATGAGTAAGCACCCCAGGATGATGGAAAGTAGTCTCATACCTCTAGGATAACCCGAAACCGCATGAAACAAAAATGGCTGGTTTTACCCACAAATCGCACGGTTAGCGCGGTACTGGAGGTCGAAAGTATCCTGATGTTTCTCGCCATCCAGGATGTAATCGAGCTGAATTTTCATGCTCTTTTCTGGGGTGTATTCCAAGAAGTGAAGCTTTCCCGGCGAGTTCTCGCAGGTCTTTATTTTTTCGTTACAAATACTCAGTTGTCCTGGGCCCTTCATGCTGCCGAGGGGTTCGCTAAATAGGATGTCACTCTTCAGGGATAAAGCCCTAAGGCCGTCGTTCCAGAGCACGACCGAAACGCTTCTTCCGTCTATCGGAGGAG
>CAYOJT010000343.1:0-2323 GCA_964404365.1 uncultured Bacteriovoracaceae bacterium | reverse complement strand
AACGTAATGCGACCTTGAATGAGATTCGGAAATCCGATCTCTTCACCTTATAGGGAGTTCAGGCCCTTCAGGATCTGGCTGTCCTTTTGCTTGGCGTGGTCCAAAATGTATTTCATTTTGACCGATAAATCGCCCGTCTGCTTAACGCCGGCAGTATAGAGAGCGATCACATCGAGTGCTCCACCCGGCGTGCCCTGTTCGGCGATAGCATCGGGGTTGATGGTGAAGCGGCCCATGGATTTTTCCGTGCGCCAGTTCACCTGAGTAAACGCGATGTACATCATTTCTGAACAAACGAGCGTCCGTTGAGTCGCAACATCAAAATTGAAGTCGTACTTCTTTTCGTACTGCTGAGCAGTAGCTAAGATCGCGCGCTTGAGCTCTTCGCCCTGAAGGGGTTCCTTCAAACGTAAAAGCGCAAAATCATCGATATCCGAAAAGTGATCGACCGTATTCGCCTGAGTGCCAGGGCGAAGGGCTTCCACAATGGATGCACCCGCGCGGATTTTATCGTGAAGTTTTACGATCAGCGGGTGATCCCAGATCCCAAGATCGCGAAGTTCTCGTTCGGTCCCGATCCAGATTGCGGCGTGGCCGAAATAACCCGGTATGAAGAAGTCCGTCAGACGGAAGGGCGTGCGCTCCTGGAGGATATCCATCGGTTTTAGGAGCGACTGAACGTCCGTGATGAAAGCTTTATTATGGTGAAGCTTTCCCTTTCGGAATTGGACCATTCCGACTGTGTTCCCGAAAAATTTGCTGAGAGCTCCAAAAACACCCATTTTCGTTTTGAAAAAGAAATCCTTTAAACCGGTTCGTTTGTATCGAAGAGTCTGAATGATTTTGTGTCGTAGTTTCTGGGAGGGAGTTTCAACGACGACTTCAGATTCAGCGTCCTCGCCATCCATCGAAGCGCCGTCTTCCGATTCAGACTCAGAAAGAACCGCATTTTCCTCTTCCGCACTCGTATTTTCCGAAACGAGGGCCAGGAGGTAAGAGTTATCGACAATGGCTTTCCAAAAGCTCGCTTGGCCGACTTCTGCCCCAACCGCGTGAAGTACGGTATCGTCTAAAAGGTATTGAGTAGCGCCGTTCGCGTAGCGCTTCACGTGTTTTCTCTTCAAGAGAGTCTTAATGCATTTCTTCAGAAAGTTTTTCGGTTTGCCGTAAGTGGATCCACCTTCGTTCAAGATCCGGCGCAGGTCCTTATCTTCGTGGTACTGGCTGATGGTCTGCAAGTACGTGTCAGCAAGCGCCATGCTCATACCCAGAACTGAGATGTAATGAAGTCGATCCGTAGGGCTGAGCTTTTCCGGTGCCTGGTTCAGGATCGAATCGTTGGAGTTCACAAACGAAATCATGCGATCGAGGAGTGGTTTTTCTTCGACGACTGCCGTGTGGAGTTCACGCAGTTGTGCGCCCGTGAGCGGGAGCTTTTGGTCGAGCCTATCGCGAAATCCCTGGTAGCTCTCGAGTGCGTTTTCACGAAACTCGAGCAGGCTTAAGACATCCTTCTGTTCGGGAGTTAACTCCGCAATCTCGACTGTTCGCCCAGGCGAAAGGAAGAGAAGCGCGATACTGAGGATAGACGGCAGGACGCGATAGTGAAGGCGAGAACGTGTCATGAAGCACCCAAAAACCCTAAAATTTAGCCTGACTGATCAACCCGAGATTCGGCGTGGATATCACTTTTAAACGCGTAGCGTCAATTTTAGATTCGCAAAACCCTCCCTAATTAAAAACCCTTTAATTTCAACAGATTAAGCAATTTTAATTTCCAGTTTTCCTTGACGATTGAGCCCCGAATGCCCAAATTAGAGGACAAAGGAGACTACTACCGTGCAGATCGCAAAACGCATTGTCCTTTTCCTACTCACGAACATCTTAGTGATGGTTTCGATTTCGCTCATCCTTAACCTCCTAGGAGTCCGTGGGTATATCGAAGGCTATGGCATCAATTACCAGTCCCTCATGATCTTCTGTCTGGTCTGGGGTATGGGAGGAGCTTTTGTTTCGCTTCTCCTCTCCAAGTTCATGGCGAAGATGTTCATGGGTGTTCAGGTGATCGATCCCAACACGCGCGATCCCGAAGAGCAGGCGCTCGTTCAGACGGTTTATGCACTCGCAAAACAAGCCGGCATTTCAAAGATGCCAGAGGTTGGAGTTTTCGACTCGCCAGAACTGAACGCTTTCGCAACGGGCGCGACCAAAAATAGCAGTCTCGTCGCCGTTTCAAGCGGTCTCCTTGCTCGGATGTCGAAAGACGAAATCGAAGGCGTACTTGGCCACGAGGTCGCCCATATCGCAAACGGCGACATGGTCA
>CAYOJT010000342.1:0-2330 GCA_964404365.1 uncultured Bacteriovoracaceae bacterium | reverse complement strand
CATCGTTTTCATTCAAGATGGGAGTAACCGACCAGGAGAGGAGCTGCTCGATCGTGTTTTGGAAATTTTCCCGACGGGTTTGATCCGCGAGATCTTCATACGTGAGAAGAACTTGTGCGCCGAGAAGGCCTTGGGTCTGGAGTGCGAGATTATAAAGATCCAAGATCATGGGCTGACCGATGGCGGAGAGAGCCTGCTTTTCAGAGAGTGTCTTCTTTGCAGCGTTCTTCTTAGGTCTAAAATCCGTGCGTTCAACCGCGGATGCGATCGCGCCTGAAGTCACCCAGATCACTTCGATGCCGTGTTTTTTTCTGAGTTTTGCTACTTGCTGCATCCATGAACGAATAAGCATCGGACCGCCCGAGACGATCATGTTACTGCCGGCTTTAACGACCCAGCGTTTCAGTTTCTTGTGTGAAGGTAGGAGACGTTGTTTAGACATCTTTAGTAGGGACCATGGCCCTGAGCTTTCCGAATGGCGTCTGCGACTTCACGAACAGCTCCGAAGCCGCCGGCTTCAACGGTGATGTAGTGAACGCGTTCTTTTACTGGCTCAACCGCATGTGGAACCGTCGCGCTAAATCCAACCTTTTCCAGAACTGGAATGTCGAAAAGGTCATCGCCGACAAATGCGATTTCGTCGAGACTGAGTTTAGTCGCAGCGACGATCTTCTCAAGCGCCTTAATCTTATCTTCGTCTCCCAAGAAGACGTGCTGAACTTTCAAGAACTCTGCGCGGATTCGAACATCCTTTGAATCGCCACCCGAAATGATTCCGACTTGGATGCCGGCCTTCATGAGTAACTTCAAACCGTAGCCATCTTTAATGTTGAACATGCGAGTCCAGCCGTGGCCTTCTAACCAAAAAATTCTCCCATCGGTCATCACGCCATCCACATCGAGGAGCAGAAGCTTAATGCGCTTCAATCGATTTTGGATTTCAGGGGTTTGGAGAAGTTTTGCTGAGAGATTCATGTTTGGAGTCATAACCTCTATTTTTTCTGAGTCTTGCGAAAACCGCAACGTTTGTACGCTTCGAAGGAGGTAGAGAATGCCTAGGCTTTCACTTTGGAGTTTGAACACTTAATGCGCTGCGTGTTTTTCATTTCTCAGTCCACACGAGTGCAGTTTTTTGCGCCCTTTTGATGTAATGAATATCCATGACGTCAAAAAACCTGCTCTCCGAACCGATGACTTTAATCGCTGGCCCCTGCGTGATCGAGGACGAAACGCTCGATCGCGGGATCGTTTTTGAAATTGCGGAAGAGCTCAAACGTCAGTTGAAGTCCGAATTGGATAGCGGGCTCGTGAAACTTTATTTCAAAGCAAGTTTCGACAAAGCAAACCGCACCTCAATCGACGGATTCCGTGGCCCAGGAATGAAGCTCGGTCTCCAAATCCTCGATCGCGTTCGCGCGAAAACAGGACTCCCCGTTCTCACCGACTTTCATACTCCGGAACAAGCAGCTCCCGTTGCTGAAGTCGTCGACTTCATGCAAATTCCCGCTTTCCTTTGCCGTCAGACTGATTTGATTGTGGCTGGAGCTGAAGCTGCTCTCAAAAAAAAGCGCCGATTGAACGTGAAAAAGGGGCAGTTTTTAGCGCCCTGGGACGCAAAAAACATCGTCGACAAAGCGCGCGCCGTCGAAGCGAAGATCGGCATCCAAGGTCAGAAGGACTGGCTGTGCTTGACCGAACGCGGATCAAGTTTCGGTTACAATGCGATGGTCGTCGACATGACTTCCTTCCAAACCATGTCGGCATTCGGAGTGCCGACCATTCACGACGCCACTCATTCGGTCCAATCGCCGGGTGCAGGTTCAGGCGGCAAATCCACCGGCGGAAAACGCGAGAACATCGAGGTGCTCGCGCGTGCAGCGATGGCGGCCGGAGCAGATGGCCTCTTCATGGAATGCCATCCCCGTCCCGAAGTCGCGAAAAGCGATGGTCCGAACGCCTTCTACCTCGAGCATGCGGGGACCTTTGTTCGCCAAATGCTCGAATTTAGAAAGCTCGCGCGTTCGACTCCAAAACTCCTCGTCAAATAACTGACATTGACCCTCTCTCCCCCAAGCGTACGCTTGAGGGATGAGTCTGAAGTCCATCCTTGGAATTTCGATTTGTTGCATCCTCTACGCGCTATCGCCAAATCTGGCGAGTGGCGACTCGTCATCGTTCGCGCTTACGAGCTCGCCTGTAAATTCTGGCGTGGTACTCACCCAAGAACGCGCGCTGATCGGGATCGTAAATCTTTCGATTCAAGCGAAACATTTCAAACCGCTCTACAGGCGCGAAGAAAAACGAGCACTGAAAAAGATCCTAAAAAATCT
>CAYOJT010000341.1:0-2339 GCA_964404365.1 uncultured Bacteriovoracaceae bacterium | reverse complement strand
TCACCCCACTCATGAAGCAGTACTGGGACCTGAAAAATCAGGCGCCCGATGCCATCCTCTTCTTTCGAATGGGTGACTTCTACGAAGTCTTCGCAGACGACGCGATCGAGGCGGCAAAGATCCTCGAGATCACACTCACTTCGCGCGACAAGGGAAAAGAAAACGCGATGCCCATGGCGGGCGTTCCTCACCATTCGGTTCAGGGCTACCTTCAAAAACTTTTAGATAGCGGAAAAAAAGTCGCGATCGGCGAACAGGTCGAAGATCCAGCCGAAGCGAAGAAGCGCGGATCAAAATCGATCGTCCGCAGAGAAATCACTCGTGTATTCACCCCCGCAGTTCAATTCGCAGCCGAAGGCTCTCAAACGAGCTATCTCGGCGTCGCAATCGCCTGCGAACCGAAGACAACGCCAGCACGTTTCGTGATGGCTCTCATCGACGTTTCCACCGGCGAAACCCGCTTAAGCCTTCCGCTCGAAGAGCGAGCGATGGTTGAAGAGGTCTCAACTCTCCCGATTCGCCACTTTCTTCGGATCGGTCATTCGCTCCCGGAAAACGTTGCCCAGGCCCTGATTCGAAGAACTGAAGTTCTATTTGAAGACATCCCTTCAAACCGTCTTTCGTTAGAACTAGCAAAAGAGCAAATTCAAAAACAGTACGACGTAGGCTCACTGGAGGCATTTTTAGAAGGCGGCTCTGACCTCGACGCTTCAACAATGGCGCTCGGTCACTTGCTCGCTTATGTCCTGAAGACTCAAAAAATCGACCGACTCTCCCATCTCAAAGTCCCGACCCCGCTTCATGCCTCTCGCACACTGAAATACGGCCCGCGGACAGTAACTCATCTCGATCTACTTCCTTCCGCTGATTCCCACTCGCCGACCTCACTTTTTGATCGCATCAACCAGACAAAGTCGAGCTTAGGAGCTCGCCAACTCAAACGCTGGATCGAAGCACCGCTTCGCACTTCACAGGAAATCGAATTTCGACAAAGCGCAATTCGCGAACTGGGACTCGATGTCAGCGCAAACGACAAGATCCGTACACAACTCGCCGGACTCTACGACCTTGAGCGCATTCTCGCTCGAATCAATACCGGTCTCGCTTCTCCACGCGATACGCTGGCTCTCGGCCAGTCCTTGTCACTCCTCTCCGGGATCGAATCCATCTGTGTGCGTTTCCAGGCGCAGGCTCTTAAGACTCTGAAAGAGCGCATTCGCCTTTCGAAAGAAAAAACCGCTTCTCTCGCTTCTCGAATCATCACCCACCAGCGCGAAGAGGCGCCTCTTGTTTCTCGCGATGCAGGAATCTTCAATCGTGGCGCAAACCCTGATCTCGATCGATTGATTGATCTGACCGAAAACGGCCAGAAATGGCTGATCGATTTAGAAGCAAAAGAACGTGAATCCACGGGCATCTCTTCACTCAAAGTTCGCTACAATCGCGTTTTCGGCTACTACATCGAAATCACGAGCGCGAACTTAAAAAGCGTTCCATCCCACTATCAGCGAAAACAAACGACGGTCGGTGGCGAGCGCTTCTTCACTGAAGAGCTGAAGAAGTTTGAAGACGAAATCGTTTCAGCAAGCGACAAACAGCGCGCTTTGGAACAGTCCATGTTCCAAGACCTCCTCCAAGAGATTCAGAAGCACGCAGGCTTTATCTTGGAAGCTGCTGGCGCGCTCGCGGAACTCGATGCTCTCACTTCGCTTTCGCGACTGGCTTGGGAGTCCGGATGGAACTTCCCCGAAATCGACCATTCGATGGATCTTGAAATCGAATCAGGTCGCCACCCGCTTGTGGATCAAGGACGCGGATCGTTCATTCCGAATAATCTTTTACTGAACGCAAATCGCGCAACCACATTACTCATCACAGGTCCAAACATGGGCGGTAAATCGACGATCATGCGCCAAGCGGCGCTGATCGTGATCCTCGGACAAATGGGCGCACCCGTTCCCGCAAGTCGAGCGCGCTGGGGAGTGGTCAGTTCCATCTACACCCGAATCGGTGCCCACGATGCGATCGCGAAAGGTCAGTCGACTTTCATGGTCGAGATGACCGAACTTGCTCACATCCTTCACCATGCGGATCAAAAATCACTCGTTGTACTCGATGAGATCGGTCGAGGCACGAGCACTTTTGATGGCATTTCGGTGGCTTGGAGTGCGCTCGAATGGATCATCACCAAACTCGGATGCAGAACGCTTTTTGCGACTCACTATCATGAATTAACGAAACTCCCGAATTTCCTCCCTCGGACCGCAAACGCTCACATGGCAGTCGATAGCGGTAAGGGAAAACTTCGTTTTCTCTACACATTGAAGGACGGACCCGCG
>CAYOJT010000340.1:2133-2371 GCA_964404365.1 uncultured Bacteriovoracaceae bacterium | reverse complement strand
GGGAAAGAATTCCCTTTCGTCAATATAACCGTGTCGTCTTCCCGAATTTCAGAGAATCGTTCCCGGAAATATGCGTCCTCCCCCCAATTTTTTCCCGAGAGACAGATCACTCTTTCCGTAGGCTCAACCCAAAATTGTTGAAGCCCATCGTCCAGTAAAACGAGATCAGGCGATTTCCCGCCTTCCGTCTTCATCCTCTCTAAAATCCGTGTAAGCTGTGTCTCGCGATCTGCACCAA
>CAYOJT010000340.1:0-2123 GCA_964404365.1 uncultured Bacteriovoracaceae bacterium | reverse complement strand
ATCCAAGCTTCGGGTACCAATTTCCTCAAGAGAGCCGACTCATCACCAATTTCTTCGGGACTCGCCGATTCACCTGGCCTTAAAATCCGTCCCTGCGACTCAGCCTTTCCTCGGTAGCCTCGGGTAAGGATGACCACACACCGCTTTTTCTCTAGCGCCCTTCGGGCGAGTTCAGCGGTGATCGGAGTTTTACCTGTGCCGCCTGCTTCGATATTTCCAACCACAACCACACGAAAAGGGTAGCGAAATTTTCTTCTGCGCGAACTCACCTCTCGCGCAACCCGGTTCACGCTTGACCAAACCAGAGATGCGGCACGATGGAGTAGACTCACCGCCTGTTCTCCCTTGCCTTTAAGAAATTCAAGATCTCATCAGCCGCCGCATCTCTCGGACGGCCGCCCTGTTTCGGACGCAGAGTAGCTTCGATCACCCGATAAGATTCGAGCATTTTTGAACGTGCGGGTGTGTCCTGAATCAGTGGAAAAAGTTCCTCCGCCATTTTTTCGGGAGTGAAGTTTTCTAAAATCAGTTCGGGCACGCGCCGGACGTCACCCTCTTTCCACTCCGGAACAAGATTCGCAAGTGCTATGGGACGCTTGTAACGAACGATGTATTTGAAAATCCATTGGCTGATTTTCGATGCATGATAGATCACGACCTGAGGGCAACCCAGGAGCGCAGCCTCAAGCGTCGAAGTTCCCGATTTCACAAGACCCGCATCAGCCGCCCGAAGTGCGATCCCCGACTCACCGAGAACGAAGCGGATTCTTAAAGACAAGGCCCCCGGAACTTCAGCGAGTTCTGACTTCAGCTGTGCCTCTGCATTCACGGAAGTCTGAGGAAGCGGGACAACAAACTCGATTGGGCTTTTTGATTTTTCAGCCATTTTTGAGCTCAAAATGACCGAAGCTTGGAGCATAGGCTTCCAGTGGCACTTCAGCTCAGAAGGACGGCTGCCCGGCATGAGGACAACTATTTTTGAGCCCGCATTAGCAATTCCCAGTTTAATGCGAGCGTCACTTTGGGCCATCGAAAGCGGCAGCTCATCCAAGAGCGGATTCCCTACAAACCGGGATGGAATTCCACTTTTTTCGTAAATCGTTCCTTCGAACGGAAAGATCGTGAGAATCCTCGAAAAATGTTCCTTGAGAAACTGGAGGCGCGACTCGCGCCACGCCCAAACTTTGGGTGGAATAAAATAAATACTCGGAATTTGGAGATCCTTCAGATGTCTCGCGAGCCTGAAATGAAATTCCGGATAATCTGACACGATCACACAATCCGGTTTTTCCGCGCGACAAGCCGCCTCAAGTTTCTTCAAGATGGAAAAAACTTTTGGAATCTTACCCAGAACTTCGGTGAAGCCCATCGCTAACAAATCTTCAGAACGCGCGATCGGCCGCACTCCAAGCGCACGCAATTTCGGACCGGCGAGACCAAAGAAATCGATTGTAGGAGACTTTTCCTTTAGGGAACGGACGATTTCCGCAAGGTGTGCGTCGCTCGAAGTTTCCGCTGCGGATACGAAAATTTTCATGCTTCCTTCTTAACGAAGAACTCCCGAATCGCTTCGACGAATGAAATCGACGAATGCCTGGACCTCGGGAACTCCAGCGAGTTGGGCCTCAATTTCTTTCAAACACGCTTCCTTTTCGATGCCCGTACGGATCCACAAATGAATAGCTTCGTTAATTTTTGAAATTGTCTCGGAGCTAAAACCCCTTCGCTTGAGTCCAACTAAATTGGTTCCCTTCAGCTGCATTGGGCGTGCTCCTACACAGTAGGTAAAAGGTGGAATATCACGTTCGATTCCACATTGGCCGCCGATGTAGGTGTGAGCTCCAATCCGCACAAACTGCGAAACTCCGGATTGTCCGCCGATAATCGCGAAGTCTTCGATGATGACATGACCAGCGAGACCCACGTTATTTGCCAAAACTGTTTCGTTCCCTACTCGGCAGTCATGTCCGAAATGAACATAGGCCATGACTAAGTTCTTATCGCCCAAGCGAGTGATCCCACCGCCTTGAACGGTACCCAGATTCATGGTTACGGATTCACGAATAGTATTTCCATTTCCGATAATGAGCTCGGTTCGCTCACCGCGGTATTTTAAATCCTGG
>CAYOJT010000339.1:0-2403 GCA_964404365.1 uncultured Bacteriovoracaceae bacterium | reverse complement strand
ATCGCGCGGCTCGATGCCTCGATGGGCGTGCGCGAAGGACTCCTTCGCCTGACCTCCAAAGACCGCCTCTTTCCCCTTCTCGATGACTAAAACTTTTTTACCGTGATCGAGGAGTTCATAGGCAGTGGTCAAACCGGCCAGTCCGCCACCTGCGATGATTACTTCGCTTTGGTACGAGTTTTTATCACTCATGATTCGTGCGTGTCCTTAGCGTCAGTTTGGGTTTAAAAACTGCGCCGTTTTTCGAGCGAGCACCCGTCCAATGAGCGAAAACTTCTCACTCAAAGGGAAGCGCTTAAAGTTCGTCATCACTACGCCGCGGGTAAACGCCGTTTTCTGAGAGTAATCGATCGGAACTTCGACCATGATCGATGCCCCTTTTTCGGTACGAGCGAGCATGCGCTTGAAAAAGTCTTCCAGGTTTTCTTTCGCGCCCAAAGCCACAAATTCAAAGCCCGTTGCTTCAGCGATTCGGGAGACGTCATAAGGGGGAAGTTCAGTCAGCGTCGTACGCACGACACTGCCTTTTTGAAACTGCGAAATCTGAGAAAGTTCTCCATCCCGAAGAACGAGAACGAGCGGCGATGTTCCGTACATTTTCGCCGTGAGAAGTTCTAGTCCCGTCATGAGGAACGCGCCATCACCCGGCATCACTACAACTGGGCGCTTGGGATTTGCCATCTTAGCGCCGATCGCCGCAGGAACACTGTATCCCATGCAGGAATAATCGACTGGACCTAAGAAACATCCCGCGTGGTCGAGTCGGAGGTTTTCCATCGCAAGAAAAAGCCCATTTCCGCTATCGAGCGAATAGACCGTGTCCTTCGGGAAAACGGCCTGAATGGCCTTCATGAGGCGCCTTGGAGAAATTTTTCCCTCGGCTTCAATTTCATTTTCGCGTTCAATTTCGTACTTCGAGCGAGCGAGTTTTACGATCGCCGTTGAGTCGATGGCGCGACGTGCGGAAGTTTCCTTCATCAGGTAATCGACGAAGTCCCAGGCATCCATCTGAAGCGAGAGCGTTTCAACGTGGTTTGCCTCTAAAGATTTCGCATCGACATCGACGTGAATCAGAGGTTTTTTCAGTTTGAAGCCGTAACTTGCAGTCGCGACCTCCCCGAATCTCGCGCCGAGAGCAATCCAGAGGTCCACCTGAGCCTCAATTTCTTGGTGCGGATCAGGAGCGCCTGAACCGATGACGTTCCAGATGAATCGTTCGTTCGTCTCAGGGTAGAGGCCTTTTGCGCTCATCGTGCTCCAAACCCATGCATCGAGGTGCTGAGCCAGTGCCACAAGCTTCTCGGACGCACCCGGAACACCCTGCCCGATGTTTCCGACGTAGAGACCGATTCGTTTCGCCCCTTGAACGAGGGATTGGGCAGTCGCCCGCTCGCTATCGTTTAAAGTTTTTCGAAGACTGATGGGAGAAGGCAGCTCGCCCTGTTCAGTGCTCTGAGGATTTGAAAGGAGAAGTCCTTCGGCCGGCATTTCAACGACCACTGGGCCTTTGGGTGACTCGTTCGCGATTCGAATCGCCGTTCCGATAATCTCATCGAGTCGAGACCAATCCTTAATGGAGACGGTCCACTTGGAGACTGGTTTTGCCATCGCAAGTTGGTCGATGTCGTGAAGCTGGAAATGTTTTCCAGAATCTCCTCTCACTCCACACGCCAGTACGAGAAGTGGGATCTGATCGAGGTACGCTTCCGCGATTCCGGAGAGCGCGTGACTGAGGCCTGCGCCGGGAACAAGCGACAGCGCCGCCATTTTTCCGCTCGAGCGGGCGTAACCGTCGCCCATAAAACCCGACGACTGCTCATCGGTAATGAGGACTGGAATAATGGTGGGGTGCTCTGCGAGCGCATCATAAAATTCAATATTGTGAGTGCCGGGGATTCCAAAAACATGGGTGATCCCACGTTCGGCCAAAATGTCTACAATTTCGTGGGCTTTCGTGCGTCGCATAGAAACAGGTCCTTTGTTCCAAGTAGGATACGAGCGGCTTTTTCCGGCACATATGACTGCCGTCATATCGGGTCGATCCCCGGGCCAGGTAAAACCAATCAAATAAGAGTTCACCCCTAGGTTAGACCGTAAAAACAAAGGATTAAAGCGATGATTCCCTACATTCGAGGAAAAGTGACGCTCCAGGCCCATGTCGGCGTGCCCGAAGGAACGTTTGAAGAGGAATACGCCCGCGAAGGGTTTTTTGGACGCTATGCGCATATGTACCGAATGCGCCCGCCCGTCGGATGGACGATGATTGATGGCCCACTCAAACCCCGCGCTTATGACCTGAATCGCGCCGACGACCCGAGACACTTTAACCGCGAACGTATTCTCTGGAACGACGACGTGGAAATCGCGTGGGTACACCTCGATAGCGAAATGCCCTACTACTAC
>CAYOJT010000338.1:1566-2420 GCA_964404365.1 uncultured Bacteriovoracaceae bacterium | reverse complement strand
GTGCGAATAACGGCGCAAACGAAGAGAAAAAGACCAAACAAGGCGAAAACAACGGCGTGAATAATGGCGCTAACAATGGTGCAAATAACGGCGCAAACGAAGAGAAAAAGTCCAAGCAGGGCGAGAAAACCGCCAAACAAGGCGAAGAAGAAAAGAAATCCAAGCAAGTTTGAGCAATTATTCGGTTCGGCGGGCATCCCTGAATCTGTAATGTGTACTCAATTCGTGGAGAATAAATGAAAAAAATATTTTTTGGAATTTTGATTTCTGCGCCGATGTTTGCATCTCAGGCTTCCATCGTGGAAGCCAATGGACCATTTGGATCAGAACTTTACGCTGCTGAGCTGAATACGGAAAAATCACACTTTGAGACTCTCGGAGATTTCTTCGAAGCTGGGAAGCTTCCAGATCTTTCCAGGATTCTAAATATAGCTTGGGCCGGTCGTTGTTTCGGTAAAAATGATCCAAATGAACCCCTCAATGCAGGGTATATTTTTAGAGAAAAAGCAGCAGCCGATGTAGGGCCGATCGGAGCGAATTCGAAATCCTATGAGGCCCTGTCGTATTGGAATTTAAGTGAAGCGCCGAATTTTTTTGATGCTTTAAATTTGGAGCAGGTTTATGCGCTAAATTTAAAAATCGATCCATACATTGCTCGAATTGAATCGAATTCGATCGAAATTGATTTAACTCCGACATCGAAGTCCACATTGAGGCTTTTCGGAAAATATCTGGTAGAAGAAATTTCGGGAATGAACAAAGACGTTGGGCCTCTTGGAAAAGTTTATACTGCCATTAGATGCTACTATTTTATCCCAGAGTTCAAGCCCTAGACAGCCACCGTCGTAGGGCTT
>CAYOJT010000338.1:0-1556 GCA_964404365.1 uncultured Bacteriovoracaceae bacterium | reverse complement strand
TTTATTACATGCCCAGGTACACTTTACGAACTTCGTCTGAGTTGAGCAGATCGGACGCTTTCCCTTGGAGTTTGACCCCACCCGTTTCAAGAACGATCCCGTAGTGGGCGATCTGAAGGGCCTGCAGCGCGTTTTGTTCAACGACTACGACCGTCTTTCCCTCTTTATTGATCATGAGGATGATCTCAAAAATTTTCTCAATGATCTGAGGCGCAAGTCCAAGTGACGGTTCATCGAGCAGTAAGACTTCCGGATGACTCATGAGTGCGCGCGCGATGGCGAGCATCTGTTGTTCTCCGCCCGAGAGGGTGCCCGCATTTTGCTTTCGGCGCTCTTTCAAGCGCGGGAAAAGCGTGAATGCGTGGTCTAAGTCCTTCTCGAAGGTATCCTTCGAGGGAGCGCACCAGGCTCCGAGATCCAGGTTCTCTTCAACTGAAAGATTCAGAAAGATTCCTCGCCCCTCAGGCGCTTGAGAAATCCTCCGGCGGACGATCAGGTGGGGAGCCATACCTGAGATCTTCTCGCCATGATGAAGGATTTCACCACTCACGGGCTTCACGAGGCCCGAAGCTGCGCGAAGGGTTGTGGTCTTTCCGGCGCCGTTTGAGCCGATTAACGTTACGATCTGTCCCTTTTCAACTTTGAAGGAGATGTTTTTGATCGCTTCGATCGCGCCGTACTTCACGGATACGTTTTTATATTCGAGAACAGTATTTTGAGCGCTCATTTCTTGGTCGCCTCTTTTCCGAGGTAGGCTTCGATGACTTTCGGATTATTTTGAATTTCAGAAGGGGTGCCTTCCGCGATTTTTACGCCGTAATCTAAAACCGCGATTCGCTCGCAGATTCCCATCACGAGTTTCATATCGTGCTCGATGAGTAGGATCGTCATGCCGTGCTCGGCTCGAATCTTACGAATCGCATCCATCAAGCCCGCCGTCTCTTGTCCGTTCAGCCCTGCTGCAGGTTCGTCGAGGAGGAGAAGTTTAGCACCGGTCGCCATGGCGCGAGCGATCTCGAGTTTCCGCTGATCACCATAAGGCAGGTTTTTCGCTGAAACATACGAACGTCCGCGCATCCCGAAAATATCGAGGAGATTCAAACATTCTTCGATCTTCTTTTTTTCGATCTCACGAGATTTTTTTGTATGGAAGAGGTGAGAGAACCACCCAAATTTTGGCCACGCGGGATTGTGGTCCATCGCGATCATGAGGTTTTTCAAAACCGAGAGATCCTTGAAAAGCCGGATGTTTTGGAAGGTGCGGGCGAGGCCCATCGCCGTAATCTCATAGGGCTTCATGCCGTTTAAGCGATTTCCAAATCCCACCACATCGCCGGCAGTGGGTTCATAAACGCCTGTGAGCATATTGAACGCTGTTGTTTTCCCTGCTCCGTTTGGGCCGATGAGTCCGAAGATCGCGCCTTTTGGAATTTTCAGATCCAATTCACTGACGGCCTTGAGTCCGCCGAACTGCATCGTGAGCTGTGTGGCTTCGAGTGCGTATGCGTTTGTGCTCATAGCTTACACCCCCTGAGCCTTTCTCTTCTTGAAGAACA
>CAYOJT010000337.1:0-2464 GCA_964404365.1 uncultured Bacteriovoracaceae bacterium | reverse complement strand
GTTTCACAGGTTGGAAATTTACGTGCGTGTTCGAGCAAGAGCGGGCATTCGTTCAGGTAGCAGTTCTCTAAACCCTGCATTGCACTGAAAGTTGCCTTCTCTAGGGTTGGGAAATCGATGATGCGCCCGCGGACCGGTTCTCCTGAAAAGGTAAATGCACATTTCCAAAGATGGGGATGAGGCGCTTCGCGGGTGTCGAGCGAATGCGAGGCTGTAAAATCTCGGTATAAAACCAATTTAGTTCGGAACATACGAATACGTCGCTCCTTGTCCCTCATTTTCTTCCACTGTCATGTTGAGACGCTGAATCTGAGCGGTTTCCCAAACCTTTTTCGGGAGCGCCGCAACGAAAAGATCGGAAAGAATCCGCGCAAGGGTTTCAGTCGTGATGTTGTCTGCTGGAAGAAAGACGACCTCATCTGTTGGGAAAACGTACCGCTTTGAACAAAGCTCGATTTCAGTCGAGACGCTGTCCTTTTTTGTGATCTTTAAAAACGGGCATTTTTCCGGCAGCAGCACCTTTTCATCCCAGCTTGCGCAAAGCATTTTCAAAACAGCTTTAAAATCAGAAAAAGAAACGAGCGTCTCTAAGGAATGATCCGGAAGAAAGTCTTTCAACTCGAGAGCGAGTTCGGTCTTATAGTTGTGTCCGTGCAGGTTTTCCTTCGTTCCGTCGCGAAAAACAGTCATGTGGGCAGCCGAAAACTTCAGCGCCTCTTTGCGAATATGAACTCTGTAAGAACCTGATTTTCCTGACATTTCTGGCACGGATTTAACCGATGGGGCTTGGGAAATAAATGAAATAAACGAGGAAATCTGGTAGGAGAAGTCCTGAAATTCATAGGGTTTTTAGGGATATCCATCGGTTTTAGGTCATAAACTATGCAAAACAAAATCGCTCTCATCACTGGTAGTGGTCGCGGAATCGGTGCGGAAACCGCGCGCCTGCTTGCCCTGAAGGGGTGTCGTGTAGTGATTACGAGTCGCACCGTCGCCGAAATCGAGAAAACGGTCGAAAAAATCGCATCCGAAACTCGCGCACCAGAGCGCGTATTTGGAATCGCGAGCGATATCGAAAATCCAAAATCGATCTTGGCTTTGTTTTCTGCGGTAGAGAAAAAATGGGGGCCAGTCGAAATTCTGGTGAACAATGCGGCCGTAGGATTTTCAACGGATTTTTTTGAACTCGATCTGCTGACCTACGAAAAGATTCAAAACATCAATGTGCGCGGCTCATTTCTGTGCGCCCAACGGATGATGAAAGCGCTCCGTGCTGCGAAGAAATCGGGCGCGGTTGTGAATTTATCCTCTCTGGGTGGAATTCGATCTACTGACAAATTCAAAGGAACCGCTCCGTATGTAATGTCAAAATTCGCCATCGTCGGGATGACAGAAGCATTAGCGGTTGAGGGTAAGCCTTACGAAATTCGAGTGAATGCCGTCGCGCCAGGCGCTGTGGATACCGAGATGCTAAAAAAGGCGGCTCCACATTTAAAAACCAACACAAAACCAATCGATATCGCTCACGTAATCGTGTCACTTTGTGACGAGGAGTCCTCGGGAGCGGTGAGCGGATCGACAGTGGAAGTATTTAGTAACGGATAGATTGACGGTTAAGTAAGATGGCCTACAACCCAAAAGATTATTATTATCAGAAAGCAAAGAAGGAAAACTTCGCTGCGCGATCCGTTTTCAAACTTGAAGAAATCGATCGCCGCTTAAAAATTATTCGCGGGAATCAAAAGATCCTCGATCTAGGTGCCGCGCCGGGTTCATGGTCACAGTACTGTGCTAAGAAAATGGGAAAGACCGGGCGAATTCTCGGCATCGACATTCAGGCGATAAAGCTCACCTTTCCGAACGCGCTTTTTATTACAGCAGATCTTCGCGACCTAAACTTAGCCGATGTGATGAAGGAAAATGGGTTTGAACCCCCCTTCGACGTGGTTCTTTCCGATATGGCCCCTAAAACCACTGGATTTCGAGTAAAAGATCAAATGGCGTCGCTTGAGCTATGTGAGTTGGCGCTCGAGACTGCGTCTAAGTTTCTTCGTTACGACGGAAGCTTTGTTTGTAAACTCTTCCACAGCGATGAATTTGAAGGCTTCCGAAATAAGCTTCGAGAAAAATTCAAAAAGATCGATGTGATTCGACCCGAGAGCACACGAAAGGAATCTAAAGAGATTTTTTTTGTTTGTCAGGGCCATAAAAACCCTCCCACCTTTCTTTCTGGAAATTCATGAATCAGCCCTATGTGTTTTCAAACCTTGCGATCAGCTTAGACGGGAAGATCGCTACATACTCTCGCGAACAGTTCCAATTAGGGTCCGCACGCGACATTCGTTTACTCAGGAAACTCCGAAACAACGCGGATGTGGTCGTCATGGGAGCCGAAACGTTGCGTACATGGAAGAAGCCATGCATACCGATTCGGAAGAAGAAAATTTATAATTCGATCGTGAGT
>CAYOJT010000336.1:0-2515 GCA_964404365.1 uncultured Bacteriovoracaceae bacterium | reverse complement strand
CCCTCGAGACTCAGATCAAATGAGCTCCCCTTCCAATTCCCCATCGCTTTAGCGGCTATTTGTCCGCCCGGGAATTCCTTCTTCGGAACGATGTATCCCATATGCCCAACCGAACCCGAAAGCGATGAGCGAGGTACTGAAATCTTCACATACTCGGAAGAAGAAAAACCTTTCACAAAAGGCTCGACCTCGCTTTTGCTTTGCGCATTTCGAGAGTCAATGCGTTGTTGAATCGTCTTCGCTAATGTCGGATCCGCAGTCGCCACTCGGCTCGTGACGCCTTGAAAAAGGATTTCATCAGGTGTCTTCCCCTCCACTAAACTTTTTTCCCAACCCTTTGGCCCCTTCTCACGCATCAACATCCCCGAAAGGAGCCCGATTTCATATCCTTCTCCATCGGGAAAAGCTCCCTCGCCTAAATCTTTCGGGAGGTGCTCGAGCACGTAACGGCGAATATCTGCTTCGCTTGCGCCACACCCCAGGGAACCAATCGCATCTGCAACGGCCTCAACATAGCGAGCCGAGCCTTCTCCGATGTCGGTTTCTCGAGTCTTTTTGGATTCTTCCGGGTTCTTTCGGTACTGCTCGCTCCAATATTTTGCTTCGGATAGATAGCGCTCTCGAGTCGTCGTGTCCCTTGCTTCCACAGCTAACTTTAAAGTTCTGATTTGCTGGGCACGAAAATTTCTTGGGGCTACTTCCGCAGGATATTCAGTGCCACGCAGGATGCTCTCGTCTCTTTTCGGCCATCCCTGAGGTCCTTGCACGAACATATGAAATGCCTCGTGAAACCCTACCGTAAAAGTACTGTCAGTTGGATTTCGCTCCGATGGGCCCAACGTGTTTAGGGAAAGAATGAGCGATGGTGATTGCTTCCAAATCGATTTCGCATAAGGAGCTAAAAGCGCATTCCGCTCTTTCACCGGAACACCACGCATCAACTCTTCGGCATCTAGTCGTTTGGGATCACCGGTCTGTCCATTTTCATTCCACACCCAAGCCTGTGAAATCGTGGGAGGCGCCATCGGATTTTCCTGTGGCGCATCGACAAATACGAGCGTCGTTTTTTGGAACATATCGAGTCCGGGCCAAATTCGATCCGGACAGGTCTTTCCTGCCTCACGAAAAGCCTTCACCGCGGAATCAACTTGGGCTTTACGATTGATTTCATTGAGCGTCTTCGCGCTCCGAACCTCAGGCTGTAGGTGCATTCGACTTTTCCATTCACACGTCAAACAAGCAGGATCGGCACGGGACAAATCGATCATCCCCAACACAATTAGAAAAAGAAGCACGATACACCTCCCTTACACCTACTTTAATCATACGAGATCTACTTGGAATGGCACTCAGGTAAATGTTTGGGCCCACCGTCAACAATCTGCCGACATGAAATCATGACATTTAGAACTGACTGAGCTTTCAGATGCTTTACTCGAACGAGATTGGTTCAAGCAGCCGACTTCGCCGCCTTTACGATGCCCATCAAGGTCTCAAGAGTGGGATTTGAATCCGGCTTATTTAGGTTATAAAGCGCACGCCGAGAGACACCGGTAATCTCTTCAAGTTCATCCATCGTAAAGCGCGAATTAAGCGCAGCAATCCATCCTTGAAGGATCTCAATGATCCCTTCTCGATCGCCCGCAGCAAGCGCTGCAGCTAGACCTTCGCGCATAAACTGCGGATTCAAGATGATCTCTTGTGAAGGCGACCATTCTTCAAGGCGAACGGAAGAACTAGCCGTGGATGGCTTTGGCGAGAGCTTTCGCTTTTTCGATGTCGTTACTTTGGCCATCTTTATCTCCTCCCAATAAAAAAATACAAACTTGTCCTGATGGATCGGTCTGAAGCGTGTAATAAACCCGAAGCGCGATCTTCCACTTCATCTCGCTGACCTTGCCGCCAACATCACGGGTTTGACCGAAGTGACCTTCGGTCTCAACTTTGGCTAAACGAGCAAGTACTCGAGCCTTCACTGAGCCATCTAGCCCGTTAAACCACCGGGTGAATTCTTGGGTCCGCATCACCCGCATTCATATATAATGCACTATAGTGCACGTTTTAGCAATGGGAATTATAATGCACTATCTGCAATATATCGGGCTTGGGATTTCGCTGGGATTGCCAAACGTCAATATAGAGCGCTTGAATCCCGATACAAAATTTCCTACACTCACCTGCATCCGCCTCTAACTAGGCGAAAGTACTGTGAAGGCGTCAGTCACCCCATTTAGACATTCTTTTTTATATTCCCCCTATTTTGAAACATTTTTTCGGGATCGCTTCAGCCATGGATGGCGAGCGGAAGCGTACAGGCAGGAGGCCTGGCCCGCGAAAATGTTTCAAAATAGGGGAAATATAATAGAGAGGGCTAAGTTTGTGACCGAGGGAACTTGAACAACGGAGTTACGCCGCTCCGACTTGAAACAAATCCATCGAACAACAATAGAGGACCTCATCCTTTGAATCTTTGACGGCATTTCGAGTTTTCTCAATCGTCGCTACTAATGCCTTT
>CAYOJT010000335.1:0-2516 GCA_964404365.1 uncultured Bacteriovoracaceae bacterium | reverse complement strand
GGAATGAAAGCTTGCGGCGATACCGATATGTCGATTCCCGATCTCAAGGAAGACAGCGGAAAAGATCAGTTCTGTTCTCAGGCCGGTAAAAACAAAGAATTCGAAGAGGATGCGTTTAAGAAAGACCTCTGCGAACTGGGTCGCGATCTGAATTGTAAGCGACGCGCGGAAAAGAGAACGCTCAATAAGCTCGAGTGTATCGATAAACGTTTGGCCGAACTCGGCCAGTATCTGGGTCAGACGCTTTCACCGGCGCTCGATCAAATTCTAACGACCGCCGAGAAACGCATTACGGAATACACGGACTTCATCAACGAGCGTGAACGTCAGGCGAAGCAGCTTGCGACGCGGGCAAATGAATTGAACGAAGTCATGAACGCGATCAAGCCAGTTTTAGATAACAAGTTTATCGCATCTCAAGGCGATGACTTTTATCGCGACTTCCAGAAGGCTCAAGAACAAGAAAAAACGCGCTACGCGACTGAGACCTGTATGAATGCTTCTGCGGGCTTGAAGTGCGGCGGTAGCACGAACATGAGTCCTTACGATTTCATCATCTGTCGTTCTGGTGAAGTTGCGACCGGTAAACAAAAAGCGGGTCGACTCACACCGATGCAAGCTGCGATGAAAGAATCGGCTTCAGCGGGTGTCCGTGAGTGGATGGAAAAAATCCTGAAGTTTGATGATTTGAATGCGATGCCCGCGGCAGACGGTGCGCCCCAGGCTAAGAAGAACATTATGGACGACGTATCCTTTCAGCGTCGTTTGAATACTACCCAGATTGTTTTTAAAGAAGTGAAGTCCGCCAACGGCGGATTTGCGCGTGCGAAAGTTTCCTCTCAGAGCATCATTAATGAGCTTCAGTCTCAGTTAAGCGCCTGTAAGTCGAAAGTCGCTAATGATGCGAACTTGAAGGAACGTCTCATCGAAAACGAAAAAACAGCTGCTAAACTTGTGGGTCCGATGACTCAGCTTGCAGATGCGTACAAGAAGTTAATGCGAGCAGCGACGGGAAGCGCGGCAGTTGATCTCTCGATGTCGACTTGCGAAGCCGGATCTCTCCAAGTGAAACGCGATTGTGTTTATCACCTCGCTTCTCAGCTTCGCTCAGCGATGACGGGTGATAATGAGTCGGGTCACACGAATCCCTATGGTCGTTTAGATGCTCGCGCACTGGGGTTACGTACACTTCCGAATCCGCAGACGATGTTTAATCGTCCGTTGAAGAGTGAGCTCGCTTTTGGTGGCCAGAATATGAGCTTGGCTTTTAATTGCCGCGGGATTGAACAGTGCGTGCAGGAGTATAAGAATAAAAACGAAGAGTTCACGCAGATTATTTCACAGGGGCGAGCTAAGCTTCAGCCGAATTCGAGCGACATTTTCGCGTTCAATGAGGAGATGAAGAACCAAGTTCGAAGTGCCGGAGCGCAACTGAGCCAAATCACCGGCGCGATCAATAAGCAGTGGGGTTCGATTTCGGGAGAACTCGCCGCGCTTGGTGCTGAAGGTGCAGAACTCGAGAATGATAAGAGCGATGGCTCCGATAGTTCGGATGCGGATCGAAGCGGATTGCCTTCGCTCAGTAAACTCATGGCTCAAGCAAAGAGCATGGGTGGAATGTTGAAGGTTCCGAATCCGGGGACGACTAAGGCACGGACGAATTTGACGAAGGTTCGCGAGAAGTTGGATGATAAGTACGCTGATCTCAAGGCTTTGCTTTCGGGATATGAGTCGCAGGTGGCTTCTTGTGCGGCGAAGAGTAAAAAGAAGGCGTTCGACGATGCGCTTGCGGCTTGTGAAAAAGCGCCGAAAGCTCCGGATGCGCTATCTGATCTTATTGAGTGGTGGGCGTCCTCCGGCGCTGACAGTGGCAACATGGATAACAAATGGAGAGGAGAGTGCGCGCTTGAAAAGACGACCGGAGTAACGGAAGAAGCATGCGTCGAAGGCAAAAGGAAAGCTTACGTGGTTAAAAATAGTCCGAACATTAAGAAGGAGTGGAAGAAGAACGCGACTTCTCCTCTTGATGACGGTACTGAAAACGCGGACGGCGTTTCTTGTGACAAATTGGCGCTCCAGGCCGTGAAAGACTACGCCGCGAAATACGGCTCAGGTACCGAGGGTGGCGTTAAGTCTGGTGGTGGTAACTAAAGCCTCCTAGTGGTAACTTAGGGTCCATGTCCCTTCCATTTCTCAAGATGCAGGCGCTCGGAAATGATTTCATCGTGGTTGATGACCTCGGGAAGTCGTCCTCGCTCTTTAAGAGCCTAACTCGAGAACGCGCTATTCAGATCTGTGACCGAAGACTGGGTATCGGAGCAGATCAAATCCTGTGGCTTCGATCGGTCGATGATTCTTTACCCTCTTCGGGTGCTGCTCCCGTGATCCACGATCAGTCTAAAATCGACTGCGAAATGCTGATTTTAAATGCCGACGGCTCACGAGCTGAGACCTGTGGAAATGGACTAAGGGCGGTGGGTCTTTACCTTCATCGTCATGGACCGATTCCTTGGAGA
>CAYOJT010000334.1:0-2526 GCA_964404365.1 uncultured Bacteriovoracaceae bacterium | reverse complement strand
GGTACGCACCGATGATGACCTACATTTTTAAACGCATTTTGTCTGCGATTCCGACTCTTCTCATTTTGGTCACTCTCGTTTTCTTCTTACTCCGAGCGGCTCCCGGCGGTCCCTTCGATGGAGATCGGGCATTTCCGGCCGAAGTCATGGCTTCGATCAATAAACACTACGGACTCGATCAGCCGGTTTGGAAACAATACGTCCTTTGGATCAAAGGAATCGTGAGTGGCGACTTCGGTGAGTCGTTCCACTATACGGGCAAAGCCGTTTCTGAACTCGTTTTTGAATCGATGACACCATCCCTGATCCTGGGACTTTTTGCTCTCTTCTTTTCGGTGTTAATTGGAGTTCCACTAGGCGTCTTATCGGCGTGGAGACAAGGCACGTGGCTTGATTCTTCAGCAATGTTTTTGGCCGTCGCGGGAGTCAGTCTCCCGAGCTACTTGGTCGCGAGCATCCTGGTGATGGTTTTTGCGCTCGGCTTGGGATGGCTCCCACCCGCACTTTGGGAAGACCCCTCTTCGGCCGTTTTACCCGTCATCACACTCGGTCTTCGCCCCATGGCGATTGTCGCGCGCTTAGTACGATCTTCCGTACTGGATGTCCTAACAAGCGATTACATTCGCACTGCACACGCAAAGGGTTTGGGCCATGGAACGGTTCTTTTTAAGCACGCTTTAAGAAATGCGCTCATTCCGCTCCTCACCATCTTGGGGCCACTCGCTGCAAGTCTCGTGACCGGTTCGTTCCTCGTTGAGATGGTTTTCCAAATTCCAGGTCTTGGAAAATATTTCGTGAGCGCTGTTTTGAATCGCGATTATCCGATGGTGATGGCCGTTACGATTACTTACGGCTTTATCCTCATTGGCTCAAATCTCCTCTCCGATCTCGCTTGTGCATGGGCCGATCCAAGGATTCGCCTGGACGAAGAAGGAGAACAGAAATGATCAGCTGGAAAAAATTCAAGCGACATCGCTTGGGCTATTACAGCATGATTTTTCTCGTGATCGTCACGCTTGCAGCGGTTGCGGCACCTCTCATCACCACTCACTCTTACGATGCCCAAAATATCTTTGAAAAATTGGAGCTTCCGTCGAAAACGTATTGGTTTGGGAGCGACTCACTCGGACGCGACCTCTACGCTCGCGTCATCTATGGTGCACGCATGTCGCTTGCGGTTGGAGTCCTTACGGCACTCCTCGCTCTAACCGTGGGTACGATTTTAGGTGCTTGGGCAGGTTACAAAGGTGGCTGGGTAGATCGCATCATTATGAACGTGGTGGATGTATTCTATATTTTTCCATCGATCCTGATCGCGATTCTCCTGACACTCTTCTTAGGACGCGGTTTTTTTGGGATCCTACTCGCCCTCGGACTCACGTCCTGGGTCACGCAGGCTCGATTAGTACGTAACCAGGTTCTTCAGCAGAAGTCTTTGACGTACGTAGAAGGTGCTCGGGCGATGGGAGTGACAGGGTTTGGGATTGTGCTTCGGCATATTCTGCCGAATATTTTCGGGCCCATGATCGTTTCACTCACGTTCCAGATTCCAACGAATATCATGAGCGAGAGTTTTCTCTCCTTTATCGGGCTCGGGCTCGAACCTCCCTACTCTTCGTGGGGAACGCTTGCGAACGAGGGCTTTCGAGCGATGAGAAGCTACCCTCACCTGATCTTTTTCCCAGGCGGGATCCTATTCTTTACTTTGCTTTCGTTTAATTACTTAGGCGATGGACTTCGCGATCTCTTGGATCCGGCCGGCAAACGCGATTTCGGCGGCTGATTACTTAACTCCAAACAATCGACGAATCCCGGCGACCCAAGCATCGGGAATCGGCGTTTCCGTCTCACCGACGACGACGTAGGTATCCGCTACGATGTCCTGGAGCGCTTGCTTCTTCGACGAAAAAAGCGCCATCAAGTGGCCAATCCCTAAGACAGCCGAAGAAACACAAGACATAATCCGCCGGATGAAGCTCTGAGCGACAGAGATCGCTTCGCCATTCTTTGAAACGACTTTAATTCGCATCACGCGTTTTCCGATCGTGGCTTGAGCAGGGCTACATTCAAGCGCCACATAATAGAGAATCACGATCAGAAGCCAGCCCACATAAGGAATGGTGGTTGAAACAAAAATACTCGGAATCGCGGTGATCACAATATCGAGAAGAGCGCCCAATACGCGCGAGGAGAATTTCGCGTACTCGAGGTTAAGAACTGCTCCACTCTCTGCAGACGATATCGAAGAATCGGTATTAAAATCGTTCATGGCTTACTCCCTTACTTCAGGTTCGGGTCGGACGAGCTTAAATACTCCCGTGACCAAAGACTCGCCTTTTAAATTTTTAGCTGCGAGATCTAGTTTTACTTCGGTATTTGAAACCACCTGCCACTGCCCGCCGACCGAAATTTCATCTCCGAGGAGAGTCATCGCGCGAAAGCGAGTGTTTGAACTCTTAATTTCGTAGCCCCTGAGATTTTTAACTTCGTAGAGCGCTTCGAGCGCACGCGAATGCAGAAGACCAG
>CAYOJT010000333.1:0-2533 GCA_964404365.1 uncultured Bacteriovoracaceae bacterium | reverse complement strand
GCAAAAGCTAAGAAAAAAGCAAAGAAAGCTGCAAAAGCTGCCGCAACTGCAGCTAAAGAAGAAGTAAAAGAAGAAGCTCCAGCTGCTCACTAAGAATTAGACAAGCCATCGGCTTGTTTCTTCTGCCCCCGAAAAGGCGCCTAATCGGCTCCCCTTTTCGGGGGTTTTTCTTTGGGGCGCTCTATGACATTCTGCTGGAAACCATGTTTACTCCCCGAAAAATCCTAGTCATTAAGCTGAGAGCCATGGGCGATACGATTTTGATGACGGCGCCTCTCCAAGAGCTCCGTCGCGCATACCCCGACGCCCAGATCGATGTCGTCGTCACAGCAGCGTGGGCTCCTCTCCTCGAACATCATCCCGGCGTGAATCGAGTCTTCACCTATGAGCGGTATAAAGAAGCCACAGCACGCGCGAAAGCGATCGCAAGGCTCGCCCTGGTGCTCCGAAAAGAGCGATACGATGCTGTCGTAAATCTACACGCCAGCGGTTCGAGCTCTGCCCTCGCTTACGCGATCGGCGCTAAAATTCGCTCGATCCATTTTCACGGTCATGAAGACGCGAATCGATATTCCACGGTAGAGATTCCAGGAAAGGGTGTACTGAAACCCATTATCGAGCGCGACATGGATACGGTGCGCGCGCTTGGACTCACGATTCCTGAGGGTGCGATGCCACAGGTTTTCTTAACCCCCGAAGAATCGGAAAAAGCAAAATTCAGACTCGATCTCATGGGACTCCAGGGACCTCTCCTCTGTTTAGGAATCGGAGCGAGTCGGCCCACAAAAATGTGGTCGCTTGAGCGTTTTGCATCGATCGCGATCCGATGGGTGGATCAGTACAAAGGCTCTGTCATCGTACTCAACAGTCGCGACGAAGAACCGCTCGCGCGCCAGTTCTATGAGTCGATCGATCAAAAGATCGTCTCCTGGTACGACGATCGAAACACGCGCCGAAGCGTTCGACAAAAAATCATAAATGAGATGCAAGTCCCACTTCGGCAACTCGCTTCGATTCTCTCCTGCGCGGATCTCTACCTCGGAAACGATTCTGGGCCGAAACATCTTGCCGTCGCAGTTGGAACTCCGACCATCACGCTCTTTGGTCCTGAAGATCCATTCGAGTGGCATCCCTATCCGCAGGGAAAACACCCGCTTCACTACATCGAAGGCTTAAAGTGCCGGAAAGATCATCTCCCCGGATTTCGCCCTTGGTGCGGTCTCAACGTCTGTGTCGCCGAAGAACACCGCTGCATGAAATCGATCACGGAAGATGACGTGTTTCGAACGATCGAGCGTGTATACGAGGGGCCAAAGGCCGTTTAATCCATGAACGATACTCAATCGAAACACTCGAAGCGCCTCTCAGCGATTCTCATTGTTCGAAATGAGGCTTCCATTATTTCACGTTGCTTAAACTCTCTCACGTGGTGCGATGAGATCGTTGTGGTCGACGGCGAAAGCACAGACGACACGCGATCCATTGTCTGCAACCCCAGCGCTCCGTGGGCTTCGAGGCTCAAGTGGTTTGAAAGAAAATGGAGCGGCTTTAAGGATCAGCGAAATTTCGCACTCGACCATGCTTCATCGGAGTGGGTCTTATCGCTTGATGCCGACGAAGAGTGCTCCCTAGAACTAAAAAACCGAATTCTAGCGATTTTAAGTGAACCCAATCCCCATCCGACCTGGAAAGTCCGCCGCCAAGAGTACTTCTTAGGCAAAGAAATTCACTACGGGGTATGGAACCCAAGCTACCAGGATCGGTTCTTCCGAAAACAGGGTGTTCGCTATCGAAATGAAATCCACGAATATCCCGAGTACCCAACGCCTCCGAAACGGATTCATGAACCGATTCGTCACTGGCCAGACTTTAATCCCGAGAAGTTTCTCGAGAAAATGAATAAATATACTTCGATCGAGGCGCGCGATCGCGTCGTCGCCGGACAGCGCACGAATCTTGTTCACCTCATCACCGCCGGACCATCCATGTTTTTTAAAAACTACTTCTACTATAAATCCTATCTCGACGGCGTTGAGGGAATTGTCATTTCGATATTAGAGGGCATTTCACGCGCTGTTCGCCACATTAAGATCTGGCGATATCAGAAGGAATTCGAGAAAACCGGCCAACTCGCTAGTTTTGATCAGGCTTCGAGGAAATCATGAAAATTTCTGGTTTTACCATCCTGAGGAACGGAACGAAATTCGACTATCCCTATCTGGAGTCCCTCCGCTCGCTTCTACCGCTCGTGGATGAGCTCGTCATTAACGTTGGTATTGGAGAGGACGACACGAAGGTTCAGCTTGAGAAATTTGCGCGTGACGAGGGAAACGGAAAGGTCGTTCTCTTCGACAGTGAGTGGCCCCTGAATGATCCTGAGAAAAAGCGGGGCGGACAGATCCTGGCGGAACAAACGAACCTTGCCCTCGATCGCTGCAAAAACGACTGGTGCTTTTATCTCCAGGCCGACGAGATTCTTCACGAAGAGGACTACGCTCGCTTACGGTCAGCGCTTCAACGACATGAAAAGAAC
>CAYOJT010000332.1:0-2552 GCA_964404365.1 uncultured Bacteriovoracaceae bacterium | reverse complement strand
GATGAAGGCGGTCTTCGATCTGGTATCGCGTGTCTCCCAGGCGACCGCGAACGTTCTGATCACCGGGGAAAGCGGGACCGGGAAGGAAATGGTTGCACGAGCCATTCATCAAAATGGTCCAAGAGCCCATAAGCCCTTTGTCGCCATCAACTGTACAGCAATTCCAGAGACCCTCTTAGAGTCAGAACTCTTCGGGCATGCGAAGGGTTCCTTCACAGGCGCGATCCAGCGCAAACGCGGTCTCTTCGAAGAGGCCGAGGGCGGAACACTCTTTTTAGATGAGATCGGCGATATGAACGTGCAACTTCAATCGAAGCTTCTTCGTGTGATCCAGGAACGAAAAGTCCGTGCAGTGGGTGATAACGTCGCCCGCGACGTCGACGTGCGAATCATCGCCGCAACTCATAAGGACTTAAAGACAGCGATGAAAGAGGGGCGCTTTCGCGACGACCTATTTTATCGTCTGAGTGTTATTCCCGTTGTGATTCCCCCCTTACGTCAGCGTAAGGACGATATTCCGCTGCTTGCGGAGTACTTTTTGAAAAAATACGCCGCAACTAACAACGCCAAAGTGAAGGGATTCACCAAACGCGGAATCGCGAAACTCGTCAGCCTGAAATGGGAAGGGAACGTTCGCGAACTCGAAAACGTGATTGAGCGGGCAGTCGTTTTGTGTACGAGCACGCTCATTGATGACGCCGATATTCCTTCGACTGAAGTTGAGACGGCAGAGGGATTTTTCGGAGGAGCGACCGCAGACTATCCGACAATCACGCAGCTTGAAGAGCGTTACATGCGTTTGGTCTTGGAAAAAACGGGCGGTCGGAAAGACAAAGCTGCCCAAATTTTGGGCATCAATCGACGGACTCTCTATCGAAAGGAACGCGAGTATGGACTCATTCCATACGATTCGCCTGAGGAAGAGGATCTAAAGCGTGCGGGCGAACTCGAGAGCGAAGAATAGGGTTTCATCAAAAAACGGGGTGTTTATGGTTTCTAAAGTAATTCTGACGACGTTATCGATTTTGAGCTCAGTATCGCTCTTCTCTGGTGTGGGTCTCGCGGAGGAGACTGAAAAGGGTCCACATGGTGGCGTCCTCATGCATAGTGCGGGTCAGAGTGTTGAGGTTTCCGTCGATCAGAAGCGAGTTCAAGTGTACGTTTTGAAGCGCACGAAGAATTTTCCTGGAGCGATCGCAGTTTCGCTCAAAGATTCGGAAGGGCGTTCGCGTGAATTACAGTTGAAAACGATCGACCCTACTCGCGATCCGATCTTGTATTCGACTCCGATTGATGGTGGATCGCAGTCCTTCGTGGGTTTCGAGGTTCGAATCCCATTCAAGAAAGAGCGCCCTCTCGTTATTAAGTCCAAGTAGTTGGACTTTTTTTACTGAGTCGTAACGTTCGGTTTTGTGGGCTCTGGGGCCTGATCCTGGGTTAATACGCCGATCGAGAACATCAGCCCGATCGAAAAAATACGAGCGGACAAGGCATCGGGGCCTCCATCGAGAGCGATGGTCCCGGTCGAGCCCTGCGCGATTTCGTAATACATGAACGCGGAGAGCGCGTTATTTCCAAATGTTTTTATATGATAAACCGCTTCGAGCCCATAAATCGGTTTCAGGTAGGTGGTGTTTGGCGACTTTGAGTCGAGGCAGCCGACGCCGAGGAGTAGTCCCGCGTCGAATCTGGGCAGGAACTGATATCCCGCATGAAGGAGCAGGTGATAGCGATCCACGCTTTCGCCGTCGAAGATCCGTGATGCAGAAAAGCGGATCGACTGCTTATCCTTTTCAGAGCTGGGGAGTTCGATGCCACCCAGGAGCCTAGCCCCTTTATAGTTTCCGCTCGGGCTACTGAGCGAGTCTGCGCCCAAACCTCCAAATAATCTATAGTGTGTGGCTTCCTCCTCTTGGGCAGCCTGAGCGTTGAAGCTCAGGCACCCAAAAAGAAGAAAGAGTGCGCAGAATGATCGAATGCCGATCCTTGCGCTCATCCTCACGCCCTCATCTGGCCAGTGGGCCGTGCGTGTGTCGCAGTTTCCGCGCCGTGTTTGTAGAATTCATTCAAAGTGTCGGAGAATACGCGGAGAGCATCGACGGCGGTAAAGATGCCGACGATTTTGCCGTTGGACTGTTGGATGATCGCGCAACCGAACTTCTTCTCAGCCATTTCTGCTACCACCTGATTGAGGGGGCTTTCGGGGAGAACGGAGTAAGGATCCTGTGACATCACTTCATCAACGGTCAGGCGGTGAGCGTCAGCAAAAGCCGATGCAAGCTTCACGTCGCGATCGGTAATCACGCCGACGAGTTCACCTGCATCCAAAACGGGAAGGTGACGGATATGATGCTCGCGCATCAGGTTTTGGGCGACTTGGATTGAAATTTTCGGACCGATCGTGTGAGGCATCGCGGTCATGTACTTTTGAATCAATGGCATCTGTTTCATAAAAATTCCTCTTTCTTTGAAAGTCGGGGTTCTTCAACTCTATGAGCGAATACAGAGCATAGAGCACCAATCGGACCAACCCGTGAAATGCGCTCTTTTTC
>CAYOJT010000331.1:0-2569 GCA_964404365.1 uncultured Bacteriovoracaceae bacterium | reverse complement strand
CGTTGCTAAAAGTGTCCGGAGCACTTATTCAACGGCTTAAGTGGGTGCAGTATAAGTGGGTGCAGTATACACCCCAATAAAAAATCTATTGAACGCTTAAGCGAACGGGATCCATGGATGGGTCCATTTGAGTGAGCGTCTAGTGAAATAGATTTTTTTATTGGGGTGAATAGATTTCTAAAATGGCGTTCCCACCGGGATTCGAACCCGGGTTACTCCCGTGAAAGGGGAGTGTCCTAGGCCTCTAGACGATGGGAACGCATCGACTAACTTAGTCGGCCTGTAAAAGGTGAGATAAAGTCCTAACTGAATCAGTCAGTGACTTCAACGGCGTTTTAACCGGATTGATTGTAAAATTGATGACGCACTGCGCTTAAGTTTAACCTTTTAGGCTCGCAAGCTTATCCTGGCCATCCAAAGCCGCTAAATCGGAATAGCCGCCGATTACGCGCTCCCCGTGAAAGATCTGGGGCATGGTCTTCATGCCCGTTTTCTTTTCGAGTTCATCCCACTTCGCTTCGTCTTCAAAGGGCACGAGCTCTTCAGTATACGGAATCCCCCTCTGGCTCAAAAGCGCCTTGGCACGTTCACAGTAAGGACAATTCTTCATCGTATAAACTTTTACGGCAGCCATAACCTCATCCTTTGAATCGAACAGGATATCCCAGTGATTCAGTTAAAAACTTCTCTAGAAAACTCAAAACCTCAACGCCCATGCCCTTGTCGTCAAACCATGCCTTCTTCTCGTGGTCATAGTCAAAATGATAAGCCACACCCTTTGAAGCAAGCGCCAACCAAAGCTGGCGGACAGAGGGTTGAGCGCTCAGAATCACTTTCTGCCCGCCTGTTTTATTCATCTGGATGGTGAGTGCGCCGAACTGTGAAAGACATTCCGCATGGTCGGGATCGATCGAATCGAATGCATTTTCGACTCGATCTAAAGTCGCTTTCATCACAGCGCGATAATGGCCTTCGTCGGTAAATCCTTTGACGCTCATAGCGGTATTATTCTCATATTTTACGGACTAAATCTTTCATATTTCGTGTCTCGCTTTAATCCCCTTCCTTCACGCAGAGCTTCAGGATTAGACTCTAAAGCTCAAGGAAAATGAAAGATGGCAAACACCCAAACCACCCCCTCAACCGAACCTAAAATCGAACGCATTCCCTCCCCTGCCCCAAATACCTGCGCGTGTGTGAGTGGACTACCCTATTCGAAGTGCTGCGAACCTTTCATTAAAGGAAAAGACTCCCCGAAAACCGCCGAAGAACTCCTTCGCTCCCGCTACACAGCTTTCGCAGTTGGCGAAGTGGATTACATTTTAAAAACCCACCACTCGAAGACCTCTAAAGACGTAAAGCGATCTGAGATCGAGTCCTGGTCGAAAAATTCAGAGTGGCACGGAATGAAAGTTCACCAAAAAGAAGGTGGCGAAGCGAAGGACGATAAAGGCGTCATCATTTTCCAAGCTCAGTACACCCAGGACGGGAAGCTCCAAAACCACGTCGAGAAAAGCTTCTTCGAGAAAGAAAACGGACAGTGGAAGTTCTTAGATGCCCAAGGCATCCACTCTGGAACCTATGTCCGCGAATCTCCAAAAATCGGCCGGAACGACCCTTGCACTTGTAATAGCGGTAAGAAGTACAAGAAGTGCTGTGGGATTGCTGCTTGACGAATACGACAACCGAGTCTGCAACAGAAAACCTGCCCGAGGATCAACCCTCACCTGAAAAACCTTCGAAGCTCATAGCCTTTATCAAGCGGCTTCAGGGGTATTCGGATCGTTGGTGGTACTTGCCGCTGATGGGGTTTTTGATTTTCTTGGATCTTTTTGTCGTTTTTATCCCAAGTGAAACCATTCTCGTCAAAACCGTACTCCTGAAACCCTCTCGCTGGTTTATCGCTCCGCTTTTTTTAATTTTCTGCTCGGCGGTTGGAGCAGTGGCGCTTGCGGCTTGTACTCACCAATGGGGCGAGCCCTTTTTGAACTGGCTTGTGGGTCCTGCCGCCCTTCAATCGAAGACGTGGCTGGATACTGAAAAATTCATCGCGGATCACGGGCCCTGGGCTATGGCGCTGATCAGCCTCGGGCCGTTTCCGCAGCAGCCTGGCGTCGTTCTTTGTGGACTCGGCCACATGAAGCTCTCGACTCTGTTTTGGGCCGTATTCTTGGGTCGCGCACCGAAATACTTCTTGTTCTCGTTCTTAGCTTGGAGACTCCCAGGCATTTTTAAAACGAAATTCAAAAAAATCTTAGATTTTTAAAGCTAGAACCTCTCGGGAACCTTGATCTTGTATCCCTTTTTCGTAACCCCGTTCGTGAGAGTCACGTAAAACTCAGAGATAAATCCATCTCGCACAGCCGCATCGATCTTGGATTTTTCGATTCCGATCTCCTCGAAATCATTCAGGGTGGGCAGTTCGCCCGTCTTCGCACGAAAGTCCTCGATGAACTTTTCAATGCGCTTTTGAGTAAAGGGATCGACGCGTGACATAACCCGAAACTACCGCAAAAAGGAAAACGCCGCGAGTAGACTCTACCCGCGGCGCCTAAAATCATAATTTGGA
>CAYOJT010000330.1:0-2617 GCA_964404365.1 uncultured Bacteriovoracaceae bacterium | reverse complement strand
CGCTCTCTGACGCTCTTCAATCGGAATGATCTCGATACTCTGAGGACCAAAATGCCCCCGAATTTTTTCAAAAAACGGCGCCCATGCAGGAAGTCCAGCCGTGTGAGCAAGCAATTCCTCGACCGTAGCATCCGGTATGGAAAACTCAGGAATGAACTTTCGTACCGGATCCTGATATCGAAGAAGACCCCGCTCAACCAACCGCGCAAAGAGTGCCGCCGTCGCAACTACTTTTGAGACGGATGCGAGATCAAATATCGTATCCACTTCCATGGGCTGAGCGGACAGCCCTTGGAGCGCGAGCCTACGGCTCCCGTGCGCGAAAATTTCAAATTGATCGTCACCCCTACGAGAACCGTGAAGCGAAACTCCCGCCACCATTCCAGGCGCAACACCTTCGCGGACACCCTCGAGAATAGTTTGTTTTGCTTTAGGGAAACGATCGAAGTTCATATCAAATGACCGCCGTTTCAGAAACTAAACGACCCGTCTCGAAACGGGCCCCCGATAAGGATTCTAGGTCGAGACTTTCGTAACGACCCTTGATGATTTTTTCAGCAAGCGCAACACCGCAGGCATAGCTATGCATGATTCCGTGGCCGGAGTACGAATGAGACTCAAATACGCGCCCCGTGCCTTTGACCGACCCACGGTCGACCGATCCAATGATCGCAGATTCATCCTGAGAAATTTCGTAGAGCCCGGCCCATCCGGTGACATGTCTGAGAGCTTGAAATTTTGAAGAACGCTCGGAAAGCGGCATCCAAATGCGCTCTTGAAAGAAGGACTCACCTTCGTAATGAAAGTTCACGCCTGGAGTTTCATCCCGTACCGCGATTCCAGACATGATACTCGTTCCCTCCGGGTGAAAATAAACTCCACTCGGATCAATCATCATTCCGTATGGGGTCATATCCACTTCACGGCAGTCAAAGAGAGAAACCTGGCGCCTCACGCATTTTGAGCCCGAAGCATAGCCGAGAGCGCGGGCGACAAACTCGGCCCAAGGTCCCGCACAATTGACGACCCGATTCGCACGAATTTCGAGCTCTCCACTTAATCGAAGCTTTTCGGAGAGTTCACTCGAAGATTCTGCAGAAAAAACATCGACCTTCTCATCCGAATTCAGCTCATTTTTCAATCGATCACAAAAAAGCCGCACTCCAGTTTTCGATACTTCGGCGCGAGCGAGTTTTAAGCGATCGATAAAATTTACACCGAGCGACCGAGCTCGATTCCGAAAATAATTTTTAAGAAGATTCGGATTTACTAAGCCGTCTCGAGGACCATAAACGGCGCCCACCAAATCATCCGTTTGATCGATAAACGGTGCATACTCCTTGAGGCGCTGAACGCTCCACTCCTCAATTGGCCAGCCCGCTTTTTTCCACTTCGTAAGAGATAAAGCCGCGCTCTTCATCCCCTCGGATCGATGCATCCAGAGGTAACCCACGGGGCGGTATCCTGTTTCAGTCACATGCTTCGCTAGGTAATCGATCGTAATTTTCGAACAAAGGATATTGATCTCTTGATTGAATGTGGCTCTGACCCCTCCCGCATTCAATTCAGAACTCGAGTGAGTCCCTTCCAGATCGGGATCAATCACGACGACATCGCGTAGACCCTGCTCGGCAAGCGCGGAAGCAAGCGCGCTTCCAATCACTCCCGCACCAATGATAGCGATTTCACATGTGAGCATGTTCACCACATCTGCTGGGTGTAGGTCTCTGCGATGATTTTAGGTTTTCCAGCTTCTTCAGCCACGTAGAGAATTTTCGTCCCGTGCGAACGGTGACCCCACCCGCCGCCTTTCAGCTTCGATTGGTAGTTCTGCGTGAAAGTGATCATCCAGTATTTTGGATGTTTGTAATAGAGAACATCGACCGGGCCAATTTTGATGTCAGCGTAACGCGAATTCAGTCCCGCTTTATAATTCTTCCAAGCAGTCTTGTTCTTTCCCTGCGCCTCGAAATCAGAGTGGTAATGATCAATGTAAGCATCGATGGATTTTGATTCCCAAGCGCGAATCCAGCTCTCGAAAAAAGTTTTAATCGAAGGATCTTTTCCAGGCTTCAAGTATTCTTCGGTGAGATTCGGAAAAATCAGCATCGGCGTGATTCCAACGCGAATCCGTGGAGCGACTTCGACAAGCTCTTCGTTTTTCAAAACGACACAACCTTCGCTATCGTAGGATTCCTTTAATCGCTCCGGAAAATCCGTTCCATGCAACATGATATCGAATCCGGTTCGGCCTGCGATCTGATCGTAGACATTCGGATAGTTAATGTAGAAGGCCATCGCTCCAAACTTCGGTTTGATGGCAGGAGGTAGAAGCTTATTATTGAATTGATAAATGCCTTCTGGAGTTTTGAGATCTCCTTCTTGCTCTTTATCGCCTTTCACCTTCCCAAGAGTCGCGTGATAGGTTTTTTGAATTTCGAAAACTCCGTCCTTTAAGAGCGCGACGTGAAGTTTGTTCGTCGCTTTATCAACCAGGATTGCGGTGTAGTCTTTTGCGTGAGCAGAGATAGAAACAGCGATGCACAGCGTCGCGAAAAGCGCTAAGACCTTTGATTTCAGACGGATTTCCATTCTCCCTAGTTTAGAGAGCGGCCTT
>CAYOJT010000329.1:1088-2627 GCA_964404365.1 uncultured Bacteriovoracaceae bacterium | reverse complement strand
TTTTGAGTGCCAGTAAGACGCCCAGCCTTCGTTCATGATCTTCGTCTGCATCTGCGGAACGAAATAATAGGCCTCGTCCCGAAGCATCGAAAGAACGTCGTGCTCCCATTCGTCCATGTGCGAGTTCTCCAAAATAAACAAGAGAACGTCCTTCATCGGCTCTGGGGGGTTTTTCTTTTCCTTCTTCGCAAGTTCTGCTGCCTTCCGCTTCTGTTCGGCTACGAACTCAGGCGGATTAATAAACTTGTCCATGTAGGAGCGCTCGACTTTAAGCTTTCCATCGTTTTCAGGCGGTGGAGCCGTTTCTTCGCGAGTGTAAGATTTCGGGTTTTGAAAGGGCAACTGAGGATCAATCAAATTTTCGATGGCTAAGATGCGATCGATAAAGTCCTCGACCTTCCCTTGTCCTAAATCATCCATGAGATTTCGGATGCGAACGGCGTGATTCGCCATCGTATCGAGCATTTTTCGGTTCGTTTTTGAAAACCAAATGTTGTTCTTAAAGAAATCCACGTGGCCGTAAACGTGCGCCATAACGGTCTTCTGTTCGACGGTGGAATTCGAGCGAAGCAGGTAGGCGTAGGATGGATTCGTATTAATCACCATCTCGTAAATCTTTTGGAGGCCGTACTCGTGCCCTTTGGAAAGCTGATCGAAATCCATCCCGAAACGCCAATGAGGATATCGAACCGGAAATCCACCGAACGCCGCGAATGCATTCATCTGGTCTGCGTCGATCATTTCGAAAATCGTGTCGAAGTAATCCAGACCAAAACCACGAGCGTATCCCTCGATCTCATCGCGGAGACGTTTCAGTTCGGGAGTCAGTTCTGAGGAATCAAAGCCGTAAGCCATATTTGAATAGCCAGCGAGGTGCTGGACTTATTTCCCCTTCCCTAAAAATTCTTTGATCGAAGCGAGGATTCCCTCTTTGTTTTCGATGCGAGAAAGAATCACCGTTTCGTGATCCCCCCCGAAATGTTCAATCAGATCCTTAAAAAACTGACCTGATCCGTAGCGTGATTCCACCTGGCCATAACAAAAAGCGTTCACTTTCGGTAGGAGCGATGTCTCCATCATATCGAGGCAGAGCTTCGTGTCTTCTCCAGACCAGTTGTCACCGTCTGAGAAGTGAAAAAGATAAATATTGTAGTCCGTCGGAGGATAATCAGTTTCGATCATCTTCTCGGCCATTTTATACGCGCTTGAAATGAGCGTCCCGCCGGATTCACGGGTTCGGTAGAATGTATCTTCATCGACTTCACGGGCGCTGGCGTCGTGAATAATGTAGCGGGTCTCGATCCCTTTGTATTGGGAGCGAAGCCAGGTATCGATCCAGAACGCTTCGGTCCGAACGATTTCTTTTTGTTCGTCACCCATCGAACCCGAAACGTCCATCATGTAGATGATGACCGCTGAATTCTCGTGCTTCACGTCGGTCTTCCAGGAGCGGTATCTAAAATCCTTCTTGATCGGAACGATGATCGGTTTATCGGGGTTATAGGTACCCGATGCGATCTGGCGCTTGAGCGCCTCCTT
>CAYOJT010000329.1:0-1078 GCA_964404365.1 uncultured Bacteriovoracaceae bacterium | reverse complement strand
GGAGACGTCCATCATGTAGAAGATGATGGCGTTACTCTCTGGGATGAATTTGGTCTGCCAGGAGCGATAGCGGCGGTCCTCGCGGAAGGGGACCACGCGTGGGCTAGCGGGATCATAGATACCGGTGAGCATCTGGCGCTTGAGCGCCTCCTTAAAGGTTCGCTTGAAGTGCCTGAGAGAATTCGGGCCCTGGCTTGCGATCGAGGTGTATTTTTCAACCTTCGATTTCAGCGTCTTATGACCCCTAGGCTCAATGCGTGGGAGTTGAAGCTCTTCTCCTAAAATTTCGGCCAGCTCCTGGAGCGTCAGCTCGACTTCAAGCTCCTTCTGACCTTCGCCCTGCCCCGCTTCTCCGCCCTGTCCTGGCTCATCTCCCTCTTCGGGTTGACCTTGAGCTACGGCATCTCCGGGCTGACCTTCGCCCTGGCCGACGCCGCCTTGCTCTTTATCCCCGTATCGAAAATGCGGGATCTCGATCTGCGGAATCGGGATCGAAACGAGTTCTTTCCCCTTCCGGCCGATCATTTCGCCGTGGGTAATGTACTTTTTCAGGTCTTGCTTGATCTTCCCTTTAACGATGTCTCGAAATCGGGAGTGATCTCTGCGGATTGAATAACTCAATCTGACTCCTGCTTAAGCCTAAACACGCGCGAACAGATGAGCGCGCGCTTAGGCAATTAAAGTTAACTACCCGCTTCGCTTTTTCGCTTCGCCACGTGCGAAGATCGAAGCCACGAAGTTCAGCACATCGGTTGCGGAAATCTCGTCGTAACCAAAGTTCTTGATGAGTCGTGCCTTCACGATATCGATCTTCTCTTGGGTTTGACGATCCACGACGTTCGAAACGAGGGAGGTGAGCTTGATGGTGTCCTTCTGATCTTCGAAAAGCTTGAGCTCAAGCGCCTTATGGAGACGCTCGTTCATGCGGTAATCGAATGTTTTTCCGTCGATCGCGAGAGCTCCGATATAGTTCATGATTTCGCGACGGAAATCTTCTTTTCGACTCTCTGGGATATCGATCTTCTCTTCGATCGAACGCATGAGGCGCTCATCTGGCTCCTCCGACTGGCCCGTATAT
>CAYOJT010000328.1:0-2652 GCA_964404365.1 uncultured Bacteriovoracaceae bacterium | reverse complement strand
CAATAAAAAGGGTCGGTGATCAGCTGGAAATTGGTGTCACGGATTCCGGAACGGGTATTCCACCCGCAGTCGTAGAAAAAATGTTTCAACCCTTCTTTACGACTAAAGAAGTGGGACAGGGAACCGGTTTGGGTCTAAGTATTTCCGCTAACATTGTAAAAAATCATTCCGGACAACTTATTTACGATGCCGATCATACGAACACCTGTTTTTTAGTTCGGCTGCCCATTGTTTTGGAAGGGATCAGAGAGAAGAAAAATGGATAGTACATCGGTCGCGATTATACTCCTTGTAGAAGATGACGATGAATTGCGGAAGACCTTAGCTGACTTTATCAGGAAAATGGGCTTTCGTGTGCTGACGGCATCGCAGGGAGAGGAAGCTCTGAAATGTTTTGATTCAGAAAAAGTCGATTTGATTCTATCCGATGTGCAGATGCCCAATATGAGTGGCGTGGAGCTAGCTCAGAAGATATTTTTAAAAAATCGGATGCCACCCCCGCGCATTTTACTGATGACAGGCCACTCGGATGTGAGCGAGCAGAGTGCAAAAGCCGTTGGCGCTTCCGGCCTGATCTATAAGCCGTGTAGTTTGAAGACTTTGCAGAAGGCGATCCGCGATTTGATTCCATAGGTTTTTACTTCGAGGTGAAAACTGTGATTTTTAGGGGCCTTTTATGCCCGAACCTCTGAGGCGTAGCCAAGTTGTAATGGGCGTCACGTGCCATTACTGCTACGCACGAGAAATTCACCGAACCTCGGCGTCACCCAGAGGTGTAGTGGAGGTTCGGTGAATTGGTAAATCAGCCAAGGTAGGCGGGGCCGAAAGTCCTTTACCATGGCAAGGATGCAGCCGATCGCGGGAACACGCAGAAATTCCAAATGTCCGCTCTCTGCCGAAGTGAGAAGACCTCCGACGATTTCGTAATTCTCTTGGTTGGTGCGATCACGCGTTCGTCTGAATTCGAGTAAAGTTATATCCAGGAGCCGAGTCATAATCGCGTGAGCCCTCAAGTCGCTTCGTACCTTCAAAACTCGGAGCCAACCCAAAAAGTATCGGGACAATTCGTACCGTGAAAACTTTTGCCTTTGAATTAGTATAGCGTATTGGCAGGTGATGTTGAAGGTGCTCTTAAGAAATCCGTTGTAAACTTTACAGGCTGAGCAGCGAAACAAGAGTCGCAGCGAAGTAGATGAACATATTGGCTGAGCCCTGAAAATCTCCAGCGAGCCTAAGCCCAAAGCAAAGTGCAGCGAAGAGAAAGATCGCCCCGACTAAAGTATAGGCGAGCAGCCCGCCCACAAATGCCGAAGCGATGAAGGCCAGAAAAAGGCCTAACTCGAGGCATGCAATCATCCAGTATCCAAGCGTAGCCCCGCCTGGAAGTTTTGAGATAAGCGTATTTTCGAATTGTTTGATGAACCACTCGGGAGTTTTCAGGGTCTTCAGCTTATCGAGTGCCGCCGTTCCAAAAAGGACCGAGAACATGGCGATGATTCCGAGATGCTTAAAAAATGTAAGGTCGATGGTCATGTTGAATCCTGTCTTCCTGGGTCTCTATTCCTTAGAGTCTAGGAAGCTTTCGGGATGTTTTCAAGTTGCGATGAGCTTCCTGTTTCGAAGGACTTCTTTCGTTTCATTAAGGATCGAGCGCAGTTTAAGAAGATCATGAACACCATGTTCGGAGTCGGCGGGATCATGGTTGCTCGGGAAACGATCACGGCGCTGCCTGAGAAAAACCCCTAATATTAATAACTTCCGAAGACCTGAAAGGGTGGCGAAGTTCGTTGCCAGAACCGTATGGCGTAATGTACTCGGTGCTTACAGCGTTCTCGGCTTGTCAGTTGAGATTTAATCGCGAATGGGCGAAAAATGAGCGCTTGGGCATAAAATGAAGTGAGGGTGCAGTCATGCATTTCAGGCTTACGGTCGTAACTTTTCTCTTTTGTCTCAGTAGCCTGGCGCACGCTCAAAGTGTGCTTTTTGTCGGTGATAGCATCACTGCGGATAGTGAAATTTCGTATTCCTATCAGATTAAACGGGCTTGTCCGAATCAGACGACTGAAGTGCTTGCCGAACCGGGCATGGAAACTAAATGGATGCTTGATCATCTCAAGAAGCAGCTTGAGATTCGGCACTATGACCAGGTTTTCATCTGGGGCGGCATCAACGATATCTATATGGGGTTTTCAACGAATATCGTCATTAAACATATTCAAACGATGGTTGATCTCGTGCTCGAAAAAGGCGGGAAGCCTTATGTGATTATCGGCTACGATGCGGAGAGGTTCATGGCGCTAAATAAGCTTCAAACATCGACGGATTACCCAACAAAGGCCGCTCTGCTCAAAGTAAAGCAAAAATATATTCAGTATCAAACGCAGCTTGAATTCAGAATCGAGCGTGCACGCCTTATTCGGAAATTCGATTTAAGTCCGAAATATACGTCTGATGGAATTCATCCCGGACTGGCGGGGCATAAGGTCATCAAAAATATCTTAATGAATGAAGAAAGGCTCTTTTGTTCGAACTAGGGTAACTCTCCGCTTTGACGGGCATCGACCTGTCTTTCGTCTTAGCGCGTAGACTGGAGTGTACATTTACCCGAGCGATCGGGATTTCGACTCGTGAACTCTCCAAAGTAGGAACACG
>CAYOJT010000327.1:0-2663 GCA_964404365.1 uncultured Bacteriovoracaceae bacterium | reverse complement strand
TACGTTCCTGGAATGAAGTTATGGAGCACGCCGAGCGAGAGGTGGCTCGATACAAGGAATTGGATACCCTGGTGGTACTGGGTGATCATTCCTTCATTTAGGTAATTCAATCTTCGCGCGGCGACCGTTGCGATCAACCGGTGAATCGAAAGTGTCGCCGTGCCGATGTGAATCGGGGAGAGTTGATTCAGCGATGCTGAAGTTTCTCGAAGTTGATCATATTGAAACTCAAGTAAGAGGAGTTTTACGCTCACCGTGTAGGAGTAAAACATGGCTCTCGCCAGTCGGTTTGAGACCCGTTCACTCGAGAAGCCTGTGCCGAAAGTGAGAAATTTTCCGCTAAAAAGGAGAGCCGGTCCGCCACCCCAGTTGTTCGTAATTTTATTGTAGCGCCCCGAGAGTCCCAGTGAAAGTTTTCCAGAGTTACCGACTTTAAAGAGCTCGAACGAGGTGCCGATGTTCAGGTTGATGTATTTTCCGCGTGGAGTTTCATTGGGGTGAAAATCCTGAAGCTCCGATGTCTTGAAAATTCTCTGATACAGATCATTTCCATAAAACGTATTCGCACTTCCCGTTGAGATTCCCGCGCCGAATTTGCTAAAGCCCTTAATGAGCGCAAACTGAGATCCCAAATACCCATCCACCGTGCTGCCGATCGCCTCGAGCCCGTAAGGCGATTTTTCGTTGGGCAGTCCGGCTGGGTTAATATTAAACGAGGAGTTAAATGTTGAGCCCGCGCCTGCAGGTTTCGAACTTCCACCTCCATTCTTACAGTAAGCTTCGTAGGCGGCTGGATTTGTTTTTTTGAATGAGTCACAGGGCTCTGAGGCTTGGGCACTCAAGGAAGTGAGCCCAACCGAAGTCGCGAGAACCAAGATGATATCACGTGAAACCATCGTCTGATTATTCTAACCGGAGTGGATTCGTTTTCGAGACGGTTAAAAATTGCCGGGTTATTGTTGGGGATCAGTGACGGGTCGGTGATCTTGCCCATGAACAGAATACGTTTTGACGCCTCATCTCGAATAAAGAAAGCGAAGGGTCGATCTAAAATGAACGCGAGAGGTTCGACGGGTTCCTGAAAGGACGCGCCGATGCCACCCATGACTACTGTCGCAGCAGCGGCGATAGTCCCCGTTTCGTCGAGTTGGACTTTCGCTTTTTGAAGGACTTTGGCGACAATTATCGGATTTGAAGGGGTCGCTTCTTCGCTCATGCCGGAGAGTTCTGCTTCAGGGGTGAACACACGACGGATTCCCATTCCTTCCAGCGCAGGGATAACATCGTGGCTACTTTCGAGTGCAAATTTTGGGACTCCAAGACGCGTATCGGTGAATCCTCCAGGACTTGTGCCATCGATCTCATCCAACGAAAGTGATGCGATGACGGAAGTGAGAGATTCTGAACGGTTCGGCAGGACAAATACGATGGACTGTTTTCCATTCTGATAGTGAGCCGAGAGAATGTCGCAGTTTTCCTTTCGATTCACGAGATAGGTGGATCGATTGTGCATCATCTGAACCTCGACGCGCTCGCCATTCATTTTTACGAATTGCTCTTCCTGCGTTTCGGAGGCATCGAATGGAATTTCCCATTTCGCTTTGAAGTAAATGGCGTTTAGGAGAATGAATCTCAATGTGGGATTAATATCCCGTGGAGTAAGGAGTGATGGAATCATGCCTTCCGTTTTATTTCCTACCCACCCATTGATCACGTTTGAGTCCGCGATCGGATCTTGAAAATCGAGTCGTTCGATTTCGGCTCCGTACTTCTCTCTCAGTCGCGATTTGAATTCGTTCCGGATCCTGAAATCCTTTTTTAGCCAAGCCGAGTTCGCGATGGACAGGGTAAGCTCAGGGCTATCGATCGGCTTCATTTCTTGGACCGTACTAATCGCCGGAAAAGTTTTTTCGATTTCCGCTCGAGTTTCGCCGAGTGCCGCCTCATTCAGCATTCCGAACGCTGTTTCGACCCCGTGTGGGGAGTATACGAAGTTCTCTTCTTTCGGTGAGAGCAGGAAAACTTCATTGAGACGCGCTGGAAGTTCAGCCTCTGCAAAACGCGTGAGAAGGACCGCGAGGAGGATCGATGTTACCAGAGCGAAAGTAAGATTAGATTTCATGTCATGTGTGTTCATACCTTGGACTACGTTCCGAGTCTGAGTTTCTTAGAAAAATGAGTTAAAAAAATTTGTGCCAAGAACGGACAATTCTTGGCGCGAATTCGGCTTAAAAACGTCACTGTCAAAAAGATCGACAAAAACCCTTTAAATCAGCTTCATTTTCTCCATAAGTTTTAGGGATGTGTCACCGGGGACTAACTTGCATGAAATAGAGGTAACTCAGGGGGAAATGAGTGTATGAAACCCACCACTCTAGGGGTCCGAAATTGGATCCAATTCAGTTTAACTACGGTTGCTTTCGCGTCGATCTCATCGTGCGCGCCTGAAACTGCTTTTTCACCATCTCAGCTTAGTCAAGGCGATCAGCCTGTTGTCGTCGATGAGCCAACGAATCCACCCGACGTGGTAGATCCGACATCGCCGCCTTCGATGCCTCCGAGTGCACCGCCTTCTATGCCGCCGTCGGCTCCTCCGTCGATGCCTCCGAGCGCACCGCCGACGATGCCACCTGTTGTAGATCCAACACCTCCGCCATCGATGC
>CAYOJT010000326.1:0-2689 GCA_964404365.1 uncultured Bacteriovoracaceae bacterium | reverse complement strand
CGGTAGAAAAGAACAAATGACGAAATTTCGAGCGACAAATGTCGTGTGAACAGAAGGCGGCAAATGGTAGCGCGGTGAAACGATCGGGCGAATGTCCGCCACATTAATGATCCAAGGACAGAGGTCCCCTTTCCATCCCGCGGTATTGATCGGATTGAACGGGTAGAAAACTTTCGTCCACGCCCCCTCGCGAAGGATGTGCATTTCGTACTCGCCCGCCGCATTTTTTCCATCTGTTTTTTCGGAAGCAGGAAGAGTCGGAGTTCTCATGACCATCGGATCAAATTGAGCGTGACGGCCGAGCATCCCTCTCTCGGGTAATTCGATCTCACCTGCGGACTCGATCACGAGTTGAACGTTCGCCGTTTTCGGAACAAAGCGGTAAGTAATCCCACGCGGGAGAACAATGTAGTCTCCACGCCGGTAAGCCATATCGCCGTAATCGGTTTCGAGTAACCCTTCACCCTCGTGAATGAATCGAACTTCGTCGGCGTCGCCATTGCGAGCAAATACGGTCATCGGCTTTTCAAGCTTCGCGATACCGATCGACACGTCCGCGTTTTCGAGAAGAGCATTCGAGCGACCAAACTCCGCACCTGGAGCTTTCGAAGCGTAGTAAGCGCGCGGCTTTAAATCTCCTTCGATCCTGAGCCAGCCGGTCGGTGGGTGGCGATGGTAGAGGTGGCTCGTGCGTCCAAAAAATCCGCGACGCCCATGTTCCTCTTCATAAGTGCCTTCTGGAATTTTCACGTGCGGCTGCGGAGTGACGTGACCCTGGGACCAACCGAAACCCGATGTGTAGCCGGATTGAGTGCTCATATGGATATCCTCTATAGATTGGGGTTATCTGATCGACCGTGTAAATTCAACGAGAGCGCACTACTCATTCACGCGGCGAGCAACGCGCAACGCGTTACTCTTAGGTAATACTGGTTTCGCGCTTTACGTGATCCAACCCCCGGCGTAAGCCTGAAGAACGTGACCTGATTCGGTTTTTAGATAACAGCGGAAATCGCATGATCAATGCCTCCCTTCCCGCGCACCTGGCGGGTACAGCTGCAGTAGGAATTCGAGAAAAAGAACCCATCGCTCAGTACGAGTTGGGATCGATGCGGAATTTTGTCTACCTCATCCTCGACTGGAAAACGAAAAAGGCTGCAATCGTTGACCCGCAAAAAGACATCCAAACTCCGCTCGACGCTTTAGAGGCACACGGATTCGAACTTGATCTCTGCCTGCTGACTCACACCCATTTTGATCATATCGCCGGCCTCCCCGAACTCCTGAATCGGATGCCGGGCCTTCCGATCGTCCTGCATAGCGATGACCAACACCGACTGAGTAAAATCCCGCCGACCGCGAAACTCATCCTTGCAAAAGACGGTGGAGAAATTTTACTCGGCAAAATGCCGATCGAAATTATGCACACGCCCGGCCACAGTGCGGGTGAGCTCTGTTACCGCATTGGAGCTGATCCCGGCTACTTACTCACGGGGGACACACTCTTCATTCGAGACTGTGGCCGTACGGATTTGGACACGGGAAGTGAAATTGACCTTTTTCGATCCCTGCAAAAAATCAAAAAATTACCTCTTGAGACGATCATCTTGCCCGGACATCATTACGCGCCGGAAGTTGCGAGCTGGCTCTCTAGAGAAATTGAAACCAGCCCTCCTCTTCGGTGCAAAAACACCGAAGAACTCCAGGCCCTGCCCTAGGACAGGAAAGAGTCATGCCGCATACGGAACCAAAAGATCCCAAGAAAATTTTAGCCCTCTCAGTCGCAGCCCTTGGCGTGGTCTACGGCGATATCGGAACCTCGATCCTCTACACTTTCCAAGAGTGTTTTCACGGTGGGCATCCCGTTCCAGTTCGCCCTGAGAACATCATCGGTATTACTTCATTGATCCTTTGGTCGTTAATTCTCGTCGTGACGACGAAGTACCTTTGGATTTTGATGAACGCCGAAAACAACGGAGAGGGCGGCATTCTCTCTCTCCTCTCACTTGTTCCGCTTCCCTTTCGGATTAATGCTCGGGGCACTCTTGCCGCCGCTTCCCTCTTAGCTGTCGGGGGAGCCGCTCTCCTTTACGGAGATGGAATCATTACGCCCGCGATTTCCGTTCTCTCAGCGATGGAAGGGATCGAACTCATCAATCCCGACTACACCCAGTACGTCATGCCTGCAACGATCGTGATCCTGACGGTGCTCTTCGCTATTCAAAGGACAGGAACGGGAAAAATAGGAAAATATTTTGGACTCATCGTTCTCGCTTGGTTTATCGTTGCAGCGGTCCTAGGACTGAAATTCGTCATCCGAAGTCCAGAAATCCTTCGAGCCTTCAATCCGGTCTACGCGACTCACTTTTTTCAGCTCGAGGGTTTTCATGGAATTCGGGTTTTGGGCTCAGTCATCCTCGCCGTCACGGGAGGTGAAGCGCTCTATGCTGACATGGGACATTTTGGAAGACGCCCGATTCGGTTTGCTTGGCATTTTATCGTTTTGCCTGCGCTGATGTTAAATTACTTGGGTCAAGCGGCACTCATCCTCGAAGATCCTTCGAAATCGGCACGTCCCTTTTATTCGATGATTGAGCAAGGCCCGCTCTATATCGGCCTCGTGATTCTCGCCACGATGGCTACTATCATTGCTTCCCAAGCTTTGATCACAGGCGCCTTTTCGCTCACC
>CAYOJT010000325.1:0-2691 GCA_964404365.1 uncultured Bacteriovoracaceae bacterium | reverse complement strand
CTCATATCTCAGATTACGGATGGGGCTGGGCGCTGATGAGCTACTTCGTCCTCTACGCTTGGCATGATACGTATTTTTATTGGGTTCACCGCTTCATGCACTGGAAACCCATCTATAGGCGCGTCCACCATGTTCATCATCTTTCGCGTGAGCCCACCCCGTTTACGGCCTTCTCTTTTCATCCTCTGGAGGCGATTTTGGAGTCCTTGCCGATTGCTCTTGCGGCTCTGGTTCTTCCCTTTCACGTGGGGACCCTTGCGATCTTTAGTCTCTTTTCAGTCGTGATGAATGTGTATGGCCATCTTGGAATCGAAATCTTTGATCATAAGAAGGCGCCGTGGACGTTCGTGAATTCGCCGAGGTACCACACCTGGCATCACCAGCAGTATCTCGGAAATTATTCGCTCTACACGAATTTCTGGGATCGGCTGATGGGCACAGCCCATTTCGAAACTAAAAAATCAGTCGGACGGGCGAGTAGCGGCACGGGAGAGGCGATCAGCGATCGCAAACCCAATACCTGAGCTCTCCTGACAGGGCTCCGAAAGAATGAGTTCTGCCCCCGAAGCATCGAGATCGCGAAGGGACTTGAAGAAATTTCGCGCAGACTCAACCCAATCTCCCGATCGTGAAAGGGAACGAGCGAGCAGGACCTCGACGCCAAGGAGTTCATGAATCGCGGAGGCCGCTTTCTTTTCATCCCCCTGTAGAACGAGAAGAGAAACCTTCTTGGGTAGTTTTTGATTGAGTTTCGGTGGGCTCATCATTTGTGAGACGGGTGTCGGCATTAGGTGGATGGGCGTCTTCGGCGCGTAATGAGAGGCAAGCATACCCGGAGCCAGTGCTGGCTTTCCATCCGTTGAAGTTTTTCGCGCGTCGAGCGGACGAAGGCCCGTTACTTTTTCGATTTCGTCGAGACCGATTACGCCGGGTCGGAGGAGAATCAGCGTTCCATCCTCTCGCACTTGAAGGATCGTGCTTTCCAGTCCCACCTCGCAGGATCCGCCATCCAGAATGTAAGAAATTCTCTCGCCGAGTTCCTCCGCTACATCTTTCGCGGATGTGGGAGAAATCCTTCCGAAGCGATTCGCGCTTGGAGCACAGATGGGGAGTTTGAATTCCTGGATGAGCGCGCGAGCTACGGGGTGTTTCGGTTCACGAATCGCTACGGTATCCATCCCGCTTGTGGCGATATCCGGCACGAGGTCGGTTTTAGGAAGAACCAAGGTGAGTGGCCCCGGCCAGAAGGCACGAATCAGTTTGTCGGTTAGTTTAACGGCTGTGTTTGAGAGTCGATGGGAATCGACGAGCGAGCCGCGCATGAGTTCGGCGAGAGTCGATTTCTCAAGAGCGACGTGAACAATCAGCGGATCAAAAGTAGGCCGCTCCTTCGTTCTAAAAATCTTCGCTAGCGCGTTCGCATCCGACGCATTCCCGGCAAGTCCATAGACGGTTTCAGTTGGCATAGCGACTACGTCGCCTGTGCGCAGTGCTTTTGCACAAAGGGCGATGTTTGCAGGCGTTGGCGCGAGGATCTGTGACTTCATGAAACTTCAAGCCTTGGTTTCTGCTTCGAGTTTAGGCTCGATCCGCTTCCAGACTTCTTCCATCTTCATCCCACGTGAACCTTTTACGAGGAGTGTGATCTTCGGTTCAATCAGGGGTGCCGCTGCCTCTGCGAGCGCTTCATGGGTGTCGAAATGGTGAACAGAAATTTTTGGATTCTTATTTCGAATTTCATCAAGGAGCCACTTCATGCGCGGCCCATAGAGAAAGAGATCGGTGACTTGGGCTTTTGAAATCGAAGTCACGAGACTGCGATGTAGACTTTCCTCCAGCGTGCCGAGCTCAAGCATATCGCCCAAGATCGCGATCCGCCGAGGAGACGACGCTTTCTCAGAGAGCTGAGCGAGTAGATCGAGCCCCGCCTCAACTGAGGTCGGATTTGCGTTGTAGTAATCACAGAGAACCTGAATTCCGCCCTTAAAGGTCCGAAGTTCCGATCGTCCGAACGCTCCCGCGAAAGTCTGAATCCCGCGCTGAAGATCAAGCGCAGTCAACCCGCATGCAATCGCGGCTGCCACCGCTGTGAGGAGGTTTGAGGCATTATGTTTTCCAGGCAGGGGACAAGGAATCGAAAACTTCGCGCCGCCACTCGTTTCCACTTCTAGCATACCGTGATTTTCACGCCCAAAAACGGTACGAACACCTTCGGGAACTTTTGGGAGCGGTTCTGATTCATTCTCGAGCCAGGTACAAAAGATCTCTCCGCCGAACTGAGTCCTAATTCTCCCCGCAAGTGGCGCGACCCACGGGTCATCCATGCGAAGTATGACCGCTCCACCTTGGGCTGCGGTCCATTCGACCGCGATGGCTTCTTCTTTCGCGACCGTTGGGACATCGACGAGTTTTTCGAGGTGCTCTGCTCCAATTGCCGTGAGAAGCGAAATAGTCGGGGACACGAGTTCGATGTGTTTTTTCATCGCACCGATTTCATCAATGCCAATTTCAATCACTGCCGCATCCGTCGATGGTCCCATCGTGAAGAGCGACATCGGGATGCCAACGAATCCGTTTTGGGATCCCTGTGTGGAGATCACACCTGAGTACCGGCCGCGGAGGAGCGCCGCCAAAAGTTCTTTCGTCGAAGTTTTTCCGTTGGAGCCCGTGATGGCCAAGACCTTAAAGGCG
>CAYOJT010000324.1:0-2693 GCA_964404365.1 uncultured Bacteriovoracaceae bacterium | reverse complement strand
GCCTACGCGGTGTTCCCGCCGCGAGCGAAGAAATCATGATCGCGCGCGAAGTGGCACTTTGCCGCCTCACCCGCACACCCATCCACATTCAGCATATTTCCTCGAAAATCGGACTTGAACATGTCCGTCGCGCAAAAGAGGACGGCCTTCCCGTAACGGCGGAAGCCTCTCCTCATCACCTGACTCTGACAGAAGACTGTGTGCGCTCCTACGACACGAGTTTTAAAATGTCGCCCCCCCTTCGCGGTGAAGAAGACGTCGAAGCATTGATTGACGGCGTGAAAACAGGATTGATCGACGCGATTGCGACCGATCATGCCCCTCACGGGATCATCGATAAAGCAGTAGAGTTTAGCGAGGCTGCAAACGGCGTGATCGGACTTCAAACGGCTGTACCTGTGACTCTCGAACTCGTCCATAAGGGCCTGGTTTCCCTGGATCGTTGGGTGGAGTCGCTCACTCTCGCACCCGCAAAACTCCTGAAACTCCCACTTGGAACTCTGCGTCTTGGGGCGTCCGCTGACGTGACGATCATCGACCCCAACGGTCTCTGGTCGCTCACTCCTGAACTGAATCTATCGAAAAGCGGAAACTCTCCTTTCATGGGCAAAGCACTCAAAGGAAAAGTCTTGGCAACGTTAGTCGAGGGCGTTATTCGCTATAGCGAGCCGTCCATTCACGAAAATAAGTAGAGGTAGTAGTCCCGATGAATCGACTTCCAACCACACCTGGAGTCCTTGTTCTTGAAGACCTGAAAAAGCCCCAAGGGCTCGTTTTCGAAGGTTTCCTTTTTGGTGCGCCCGTAAATCAAGAAACCATTCGAAGCGCTCAAAAGTCTGGCGGAATCACGCGCGATCGCGGTTACGGCGAAGTCGTTTTCAATACCTCAATGACTGGCTATCAAGAAATTCTGACCGACCCTTCTTACTACGGGCAGATGGTCTGCATGACCACACCTCACATCGGTAACACGGGCGTTAATAAGGAAGATCCCGAGAGCGCTCATCCCTGGTGCGCAGGCTTCATCGTGCATGAAGCTGCAGACACACCTTCGAACTGGCGTTCGATGGGTGATCTCGACGCTTATTTGAAGGAAAATAAAATTCCTGGAATTTTTGGGATCGATACTCGCGCTCTCACTCGCCACCTTCGTTCACAAGGTGTGGTGCGGGGAGTGATCCTGCCTGCTTCTGAAGCGCATTTAGCTTCTCAGCTCTTGAGAGAACTTCCACAATTCGAAGGGCGCGATCTCATCGGTGAAGTCACTACCCGCGAGAGCTACAAGTGGCCCCATTCTGCGAATAAAGAGAAATTAGGAAAAGGCGGCGGAAAATATAAGGTCCTCGCGGTCGATTTCGGAATTAAATGGAATCTTCTGCGCTCACTTTATGAACGCGGCTGCGACGTTGAAGTTGTACCCGCCAACATTGAAGCCGATGCGGTTCTCGCAAAAAAACCGGATGGCATTTTTCTCTCAAACGGTCCTGGCGACCCAGCCGCTGCCCCTTACGCAGCTGAGATGGTTCGTGGCGTGCTTGGAAAGGTTCCGCTTTTTGGCGTTTGCATGGGACATCAAATTCTGTCGCTTGCAGTCGGCGCCAAAACCTACAAATTGAAATTCGGCCATCGCGGCGGTAATCAACCCGTTCTCGATCGCGACACCGGTAAAGTTGAAATCAGCTCTCAGAATCACGGTTATGCGGTTGACGAAAAAACATTGCCCTCGAACGTGGTCGTGACTCACATCAACCTCAACGACAAAACAGTTGAGGGTATCCGCGTCGACGGGAAAAACGCTTTCTCAGTCCAGTACCACCCAGAAGCCTGCCCCGGTCCCAAAGATTCTGAAGAACTCTTTGATCGATTCATTGGAATGATGCAGTCCTCGCGTCTATAATCGAAGGACCGATGGCCACAACGACCTCAACACAAACCGTAAACACTGCACCCACTCCGGCTGCTTCGCAGTCCTTGGTCCAGAAGTACCTGGATCCTGTGATCGAGGAGTTTACGACTGGCGAGTATTACCGAGAGGTCTATACCGCGAAACAAGAATTCTTCGAAAAGGCCGGAATCGTTTATGAGGACGATGCCGAGTACGATCAGCGGATGTCGATCTTTATGGATTGGTACCTTTTTGATCGCGATCTTCCGGGAGTCGACCTTTCACCCATCAAACTCTTTTTCCGTAAAAATAAGGAAAACCTTCCGAACGAGAGGCTCTCGATTTATCGGGATTTTTGCTCCACGATTCACTCGGTTTTCCGCTTAAAGGGACGCTCGTGGTTTTCGAAGGGTTTGAAAGTCGAAGACCTCTTCTCGAAAAAGACCTACACGGTCATCGATAGCGACATTAACCAAGGCTTCGCTCGCGGAGATCTTTTCGAAGCGCGCCTCATCCCTTTCAAGGGACGTTATGAGTTCTCGCGCGGGTTCTGCTTCCACCCCATTGAGATGGAGTCCTTTATCTTGAACGAGATTAAGAAGGTTCGTTATCAAGATAAGAGCCGCCAAACGAAGCTCATCCTTCAACTTTCGTCCATGAAACTGAAGCATCTGCGCTTCCAGCACATCGACGTGAAGCACATCTACACGTTCGATTCGAAATTCTGACATTAAAAAACACGCCGCGTTAAATTGATTCGGTTTGTGAAATTTTTAAACAGCGTTTGGGTTTTCCAAATAGTTTCAGC
>CAYOJT010000323.1:0-2715 GCA_964404365.1 uncultured Bacteriovoracaceae bacterium | reverse complement strand
ACTGCCGAAACAGACTCGATCTGCGCTCCTTGCCCGAATCGCCGGGGAGCTCAGTGCGAAACCGAAGAGAAGATCTCCAAACTCGATCGCGCTCATGCCGAGGTGCTCTCCATTCAAGCGGGCGACACCATGACCTGGGGAGAAGCGAAAGCTAGAATCCGGAAAAACTTTACGCTCGAGAAGTTTCATGCAGCATGCGCTCCCTGTAGCTGGCTCAAGTCGGGAATGTGCGAATCCGCGCTAAAGAAATTAGTGGGAACAGCGGTCTGTATTCTCGCGATCTCAGCGCTGACGTGGACTCAGCCTGTGTTTGCTTCAAACCAAAATCGACATAAGGCCTCTCAGAGAACGGTCGCTGGTTTAGCATTAAAGGTAAAAAGAAAACCCGCCGCTACGACTCCAAAGAAGAAGGAAAAGACTCCCGCATCGGTTCGAGCGCTGAGTCGCTCGTTTGAAGCTTGGGAAAAGCGGGACACCGCTACCACGCTCCGTGAGGCACGACTCGCTGTGAACGACCCTGTTTATGCAGACCACGCACACGCGCTGATTGCGCTCGCATCTCTTTACGATGCGGAACGGAAGCTGAGCTCGAAGAACTCGAAGGGGTCTCTCGGTCTCGCTAAAGCTGCTGCCGAAAATTTTGCGCTGATTCGGGAAAATTATCTCTACTCGCCTTGGTGGAGCGAATCCGCGCGCGGACTCGCCCAAGCGGAACTTGCGATCGCAAGTTCATACGCTAAGGCAAAAGAGTGGAAGAATGCAGAACGGGAGTATGAGCGCGCATTTCAGCGGATCAGCGAGGCCGGTGGAAACTTTCTCATTTCTGCGGCCCATCTCGAAACCTACAGCGAACGATGTAAAAAATCTGAAACCCCACTTTGTAAGGCTTGGGTCGTGAAATTTTCGAATACCTACTCCAAGAACTCCGCCGAAAGCCGAGCAATCGCAAAGTCTTTCCCTGAAATCGTAGAAATGGCGCGACCTAACTTCGCGAATTCTAAGATTACGATGGGATACAAACAGCGAGATTCCGACGATTTTGCTTTCGAGGATGCTTTCAAAAACGTCGTTTCCGAGAGTTGGGGCTCAGGGATCGACGCCTTTAAAAAATTCCTAGAGGACTTTCCACGCTCCGCTGCACGATTCAGGGCGAAATATTGGCTCGCGCACTGTCACGACAAAAAAGGACACTCAGACGAAGCCAAAAAAATCTGGGCTGAACTCTACCAGGAAACTCCACTCACTCATTACGGAATTCTCGCCTCATGGAAAATCGAAAAACCCCTTCTCGATCGTTTTTCCGAAACGACGAGCGAGACCGTAGCTGAAGATCCGTTCCAGACTCCGATCGAGGCAGCGCGGCTCGAACGTATTCGCACCCTTATTTCCGCGAAAGCTTACGGCCTAGCCGCGAAGGACCTCCGATCCTTTCGTCCCCGCGACACCGCAAACTCTGCATACCTCCTTTATGTAGCTGAGCTTTCGAATCTGACCGGGGCACACCTGACGAGCTTCACCATTTTGTCCGATCTCATCCAGCGTGCGGACGAATCGGTTTACACAAAGCGAATACTCGACTTCGTGTTTCCTGCTCCCGATTGGAGCCTCATTCAGAAGGCGGCTAAAGACCAGGAACTAGACCCTGTTCTCGTCTTGTCCTTGATTAAACAGGAAAGTGCGTTTGAGCGTGAAGCGCAGTCTTCCGTCGGCGCAAGCGGATACATGCAGCTGATGCCCTTTACTGCAAGTGATGTTGAACCGACGATCGAAAGACGCGACTTACTTCTTCCTGAAAACAATGTGCGCGTCGGAACTAAATATCTGAAAAAACTTCTCCAGAAATTCAATGGTAACATAGCTTTAGCTCTCGCCGCCTATAACGCCGGTCCAACAACCGTGGATCGCTGGATGAAAGAAGGAAAATCTTCCCAAGGTGTATTAGAGTTCATCGAACAGATTCCGTATAAGGAAACACGAGACTACGTCGGAACGATCTTTCGAAATTACGTGTGGTACAAAAAGCGAATCGAGAATGCCACGATCGCAGATACTTCGGACTTTTGGAAAAACTCTACGGCGAGTCCGAATCCTGCTATCCAGGTGGTGAACGCCTCTCCCACCGTCCGTCGCAAACCAGCGACGCTGTTCAAAAACCAGAAAGTCGTGCTCAGTCGCGGGCGAGTTAAATAGTTCTTTAATTTCATAGAGTTAAAATAATCTAGAATTAAATTATGTGATTATGTCATAATTTGGCGCATGCCCTATCCGTCGAAATTCACCCCTTTGGATACTCTCTTCTGTGGCTAGCGAGAGTTCTCACCCCTCAGCATTCTCTGCCTCAGGAGGTCTTGAACATGAATTCGTTGAAATTCCGATCGGGGATTTCGTCCGTGGAAAATCTGTCGAGTTCGATATCTACATTCGACTCAGTCCCGAAGGCGAAAACCCAGGCTCCGGTAAGTTTATCAAACTGGCGCGCGGAGCTGAAGATCTGGGTCAGGATCGTATAGAAGTCCTTGCACAGAAGGGGATCGAGAGCCTCTACCTCAAGAAAGACGACTTCAACAAATACTTGGTTTTCGAATCGATGATCATCGCTGCTGCCGCTCAATCCGACCTCAAGATTGAAAAGAAGATGCAGCTCGTTCGAGTCACATTGGAAGTCATGCAAAGAAAGTTTTCCCACTGCGACCTCAGTGACGATGATTTTAGAGT
>CAYOJT010000322.1:0-2766 GCA_964404365.1 uncultured Bacteriovoracaceae bacterium | reverse complement strand
CTTGTCGCGAAGGTCGCCGATTTCTTCCGACTTCGAGTCTTGATCACCCAGTTCATTCTTGATGGCGCGCATTTGTTCACGGAGGAAATATTCCTTCTGTGATTTGGCCATCTCGTCTTTCGCCTGCGAACGGATCTTCGCTTGGATCGAAAGAACTTCCATTTCGCGGGTGAGGAGCTCATGAATCTTCGTGAGTCGCTCGAACGCGTCGTGGGTTTCGAGAATGTTTTGAGCATCGGATACTTTCAAACCTAAGTTTGAAGCAACGAGGTCGGCCATACGGCCGGCGTCGGTAATATCATCGAGCACCATCAAAATATCTGGCGCAAGAGTCTTCCCTAAAGAGATCACGCGCTCGAGTTGTTCACGAACCGTGCGCATGAGCGCTTCGGCATCGGTCTTACGAGTAGCGGTGAGTTCTGGCTCTTGAATCTTATCGATCGCGACTTCGTAGAATGGCTCGCGAGCTTTAAATTCGTTAATGCGTGCTTTGCAGAGACCCTGGGTCAGGATTTTAATCCGACCGTCGGGGAGTTTGCGCATCCGCATGATCATCGCGACGGTACCGGTTTGGTAGATACCTTCTGGAGCAGGATGCTCATCGCTGATGTCTTTTTGGGATGCGAGTAGGATCAATCGATCCGAGCGCGAGAGCGCTTCTTCGACTGCTTTAATCGAAGAGTCGCGACCCACGAAGAGGGGAATGATCATGTAGGGGAAAACCACGATGTCCCGCACGGGGAGCATCGGCAATGCGCTTGGGATTTCCACTTGTTCGCCGTCGTAGTTAGTAACCATTAGCCTTGAGTCTCCTGTTCCACAATGAACTTGCTCAAGGAATGGTTCGGCCTTTTTTAGGAACTGCTTGAGTGTGTGTCCGAGAAAATCTTTTATTTTATGCGGGCTTGGCAAGGTATTGACGAATTTGCCTACCTAAAAAAATGAAAAATTCCGGTGCGACACCAGCTTTCCCTATCAAGAAAAAATCGGGACCTCCGAAGCAACACACATTACTCAGATATTTCGTCAAAATATTGTCGGAAAAAACCGTGCGGGGTGTCGAAAGTTTTTCAAAAAAACTATTCGATGAGAGGGCAGCCGCCCCATTCGAGTTCCATCACCCACTGAGTTCCCATGCGTGAAACTTGTGTGACGACGGATTTAACTTTCGCGCTCTTATCGGCGGCCTCATCGAGGAGATCGACCCAGATCGTGGAACCCTTCGAAAACGGTGTGTGTTCGGAGGGGTTGGATACGAATTTTGCTCCGCGCGAATGTGCTCCGCTGACTTCTCCCGCAAGACTAGAGCGGGTATCGAAGGCAATAGCGCAAAAAGCCTTGTTTGAGGCTTCGATTTCGACCCCTTCGCGCTTCTTCCCGGTGAGTTTCACTTCCTCATTTCCGGGGAGCGGTGGGGGATTATGAAGTTTTCTTGGGACGGGAGACCAGTCGGGGGATTTACCATCCCACATCCACTCATAGGTGAAGAATTCGCCGCTCTTTCTAAGAGCAGCAATTTTGGTGGCATCGTAAGGTCCGAATACTTTCCCGTCTTTTGCGAGATATGTCTGAGATGAATCCATACCGTGCTTTCCATTTTCACGCGTTGCGGTTAAATTGGAAAGCATGACTCACAAAAAAACATATTTTTGGGCAAGAGCAGCTTTGAACGGTTTCGTCGTCATCGCTTTGGCAGCAGTCACATTCGAAAGCAGTTTCGCGGCACCACCGCCTCCAGCGGCTGATCCGAATACCTTAAGGCCTACGACGAGCGACTCCGACGAAGCGGGAACGCTTCCCGAAAAGATCGACGTTCAGACGATGAAGAAACGTTACTGGACGGTGGGAAATGAAGACCAAATGGATGTGGTTCAGAACCGCCTCTATACTAAGAAAGGTCGGATGGAGTTTTCTCCACGTTACGGCTTCTACTCTGATGACCCGTTTCAGAGCATGAATTCAGTCGGCTTCTACCTGGGTTATCACTTTAATGAGTTCTGGAGCTTGCACGCATTCTACGCAAGTATCAGTGCTTCGAACTCGGCAGCATTCACGACAGCAACGAGCCAGGCCACTCCGTTTACCCCGGTGGTAAACCCTGCGAAAAACTTAATGGGAGCGGAAGTTCGTACCTCTCTGATCTACGGTAAGCTGAGCCTCCTCGGTAAAAGCATCATCTATTATGACTTGAACATCGCAGCCGGTATCGCTACCCAGAAAAACGCTCAGGGTTCCGCAATGCCGATCCTCTTGGGCTTGGGCCAACAGATTTATCTGAATAAGACCTGGTTCATCACCACGGATTATCGCGTGACCTTTCACTCAGATGACTTCAGGAATGACGTGAGTAGCGCTTGGAATAAGAAGCGTTCAGTAACCTCGAGCTGGGTCCAAATCGGGCTCGGGGTTTTTGCGTTCTAATTCACCCTCGAATATAAGCAGATATCGACTCTGCTCAGGTGCGACCTAGCGCCTCAGCTGAGTTATCCACACGATTTTGTAAACTCGGCTGACATGTGTCGACCGCGACACTCGGCAGTTTTTTGTCAATTCTCTCTTCAATTGTTTAATTTGAGCGCAAGTTTTTCCTACCTCCTGCCGAAAAGTTCCATTGGAGACAGACGTCTACAGGGTAATTGGTCTGTCGTAACTGACTTCATCTGCAGGAGAAGTCCCAAATGGGTAAGATATCTGAATTTATTTTCACGCATCCTTCGCACGCGCTTCCGATCGTAGCGTGCTTCATTGCCGCAGTGGCAATTGTGA
>CAYOJT010000321.1:0-2768 GCA_964404365.1 uncultured Bacteriovoracaceae bacterium | reverse complement strand
GATCTCGAATCTGCGATTCTCCCGCCGCGCGATGGTCGTGTTCCTTCAGAAATTTCATATGATCAGTCGACGACAGGTTCTCCACGAGGAAAGTACGACATCACCACCGACAAGCGGTCCGGCGAAATCGTGGGATTCTCTTTTGAAGATCATGGTGTGAATAAGATCGTGCCCGCTGAGCCCACAGAATTCGGAACTTACCCAAAACGAGAGTTTAATTTCGAATTCGCGGAACGAAAACGCCAAGACATTCAGATCGCGATCAGTGATGTACCGACTGAGTTTCTTTCCCATCGAATGGAAAGTTATTTCTACTTTTTTCCGCGCGTAAATCTTCCAGCAATTCGTTGGGAAAACGAGGGCCTCGATCCAGAACAGTTTGAGGTCGTGCTCCCGACCGGTGAGAGCGTTCTCTTTGATAAGACGACGCGAAACATTTTGAGCGGTGTCCTGAAAGAGAATGCTCCGATCGACTTAGGTCCAGATCGTTTTAAGCGTAAATTTGCAGACGTCTCTTATTCCGGGACTGGAGTATTGATCCGCGTGGATAAGCGAGGGAACGACCCGCGGATTGGGACGATTGCGACAGTCCTTAAAGTGGGAAAGAAGGCGTGTAAAATTCCGTCTAGTCTGCTTTTCAACCAGGACGAAAAGTCGCGAGTCGAATTTCTTTTCGACCAGGACGCAGACGTTCAGGCGCTTCTTCAGAAGAAGTGCGGGTATAGCTTTTAGTCGCAAATCCAAATATTTTTCGGGTCGCGAGTCTCTCCTCTAAGTCCGACCTTTTTACTTTCGGTCACTTTAGCGCGACAGGTGCGAGCCGCGCGAATTTTGGAGCGACTTCCTCAATTAGCGCGCCCCGCCGTCATTGCTTCAGTCTCGGGCTTAGACTAGTTTTAAAAGCTCGAAATTCCAGGAGAATGACCATGATTGAAGTGAACGAAGCCCTCGTTCGAAAAGTCGCAGATCTCGCGCGCCTCGCGCTTCGTGATGAAGAGGTAACTCTCTACACCGAACAAATGAAAAAAACGCTCGGCTACGTCGACACGCTGACGAAAGTTGACGTAACGGGAGTCGCACCGATGTACCACCCGCTCGAGTGTGAAACGCCGATGCGCGAAGACGTCGAGAAACCCTTCCCGCCCTCGAGTAATGGAAAACCGAAAATCATCGAACACGCGCCAGAGACTCTCTATGAGGGTTTTAAAGTTCCGCCAATTCTCTGAGTGAAAATACAAAGCAAATACGAAAATGACAAAATACAGAACCATTTCAGAAATTCACAAAGCCTTCGACGAAAAGAAGCTCTCTCCCGTCGAATTAACCCGAGATACTCTCGCCGCCATTAAAGCTTCGAAGCACAACGCTTTTCTTCTCAGCATGGAAGATCGCGCGATGGCACAGGCGAAATTCGCTGATCAAATTCTCGCTCAGCACGGAAAAGTTCCGCGCGATCAGTTTCCACTCCTCGGAATTCCGCTTGCGATCAAAGACAATATGGTCATGGACGGTGTGCGAACGACTTGCGCATCGAAAATGCTCGATAACTACATTCCGCCTTACACCGCAACCGCAGTGGAACGCCTAGAAAAAGCGGGTGCGGTCTCTGTTGGGAAAACGAACTTAGATGAGTTCGCCATGGGCGGCTCAAACGAAAACTCGGCCTACGGCCCAGTCGAACATCCGACTCATCCCGGTTATGTTCCGGGCGGTTCTTCGGGCGGATCCGCAACCGCTGTTGGAGCGGGTCTTGCGATCGGGAGTTTAGGGAGCGACACCGGTGGTTCGATCCGTCTTCCTGCTTCTTTCTGTGGCATCGTTGGAATGAAGCCCTCCTATGGTCGAATTTCGCGCTACGGTCTTGTGGCTTTTGCAAGCAGCCTCGATCAGATCGGGCCGTTTACAAATAACGTCGAAGACTGCGCGCGACTCATCGAAGTGATGGGTGGCCATGATCCGATGGACTCCACCTCCAGTCGCGAAAACGCGATTCAAAAGGGATTCACTGCGAGTTCTACTCAGCCGATCGATCTCTCGAAGCTTCGCATCGGAGTCCCGAAAGAATATTTCGTTCAGGGAATCGACGCCTCCGTAGAAAAGGCAGTCCGCGAAAGCTTGAAGTGGTTTGAGTCAAAGGGTGCAAAACTCGTTGATATTTCTCTCCCGAATACGATGCATTCCGTTGCAGTTTATTATCTGGTCGCTGTTTCGGAGGCTTCGTCGAACCTGGCGCGTTTCGATGGTGTCCGATTCGGCGTTCGCCCGAAAGATGCAATGCAAGTTGAAGACATCGCCGATTTCTTTAAGAAAGTTCGATCGAATTTCGGTCCCGAAGTGAAGCGAAGGATTATTCTCGGAACATTTGCTCTTTCTTCCGGTTATTACGACGCCTATTTCAATCGTGCGTGCCAAGTCCGTCGCATGATCACGAACGACTTCAATCGTGCGTTCGAGAAGGTCGATGTAATCATCGGACCGATTAGCCCATCGACGGCCTTTAAGAAGGGCGAGAAGGCGGCTGATCCTTTAAAAATGTATCTGAACGATATTCTCACGATCCCAAGTAACTTGGCTGGTACGCCTGCGATTTCGGTCCCGTGCGGAAAAGACGCGGCGACAGGGCTTCCGGTTGGACTCCAGATTATTGCGCCGATGAATCGCGATGACCTCGTCATTCAAGTCGCTCATGCCTTTGAAAAGGGGAGGGCATAATCATGTCGCACCCAGAATTTGAAACAGTCATTGGTCTTGAGATCCACGCGCAGCTC
>CAYOJT010000320.1:0-2782 GCA_964404365.1 uncultured Bacteriovoracaceae bacterium | reverse complement strand
CGCGAAGCGAATCGACTCCGCGACGAGGCAGAGCGTCTGAAACGCGAGTGGACCGAACGCACGGAGAAAAACGTCACTGAACTTCTGGACCGTACGAAACACCGGCTCAAAGCGATTCTCGAACAAGCCCAAGACCAAGTCCGCGCTCAAGTAAAAAAACTCGACGAAGCGAGGTCGAGAAAAGACATCGACACCGGGCGGGGCGACATTAGCGCAGCCTTCACGGAGGCAAGCGAACGCATCGAAAGCGCGCTTCGGGAGGAGGCGCCTGAAATCGCACAAACCCTGCTTCAGGTTCAAGAGTCAGACACAACGACGAAAAAAGGTTTTTCTGTCGGAGAGACTGTTCGGATTCCGAAATGGAAGAACATGGGCCAGATCCTCGCGATCGACGGAAACAAATTCAAAATTAAAATGGGCTCAATGCAGGTTACCCTCGGCGTGAGCGATCTCGAAAAAGCATCGATGGCAGAGAAAAAGCTCATTGAGGAATCTAAAGCGAGAATGAATCGCGGATCGAGCGGTGGAATTCACGATGCAAATCGGCCATCGGCGCCCGGAAATAAGATCGACCTTCGAGGCGAGCGATTTGAAGTGGCGATGCAGAAACTCGAAGCCTACATCGATCAGGCGTTCCGCTCAGGCGCTTACGCGGAGATCACGATCGTCCACGGATTAGGAACAGGCGCGATTCGCGAGGGAGCACGAAAGCTCCTCGATTCACTCCCCTACGTAAAATCGGTTCGTGACGGCGGAGCGGGCGGCGGTGGAGCGGGCGCGAGTATAGTAGAGTTTGAGCATTGAGATTTTCATAACTGTTAAGAGGTTCTAAAAGACCCCGCGAAAATCCGAAAAGTGGAATTGGAAAGCGGGTAGAACGTATGCTGAAAATCTGCGCTCTCATTTTAGCTCTAGGTGCCACTCCTGTACTTGCGGAAGATGACGGCCTCGATCCTCACTCCAAGGATGCGCTCGAAAAGACCCAAGCACTCCTGAACGACCCGGTTGAGCGTGCAAAAGCCATTCAAGAAAACGAAAACACGAAAAAGGCAGACGACTCCGTGAAGCGCCTGGGCTTAAACAAAGAGGGAAATGATGAAGTTTATAAACTTTCGGGTCAGATCCTCGAAACGATCGTGAAAGATTCGAAGGGTGACGCCGCCGCCATGGCGATTAAAGCTCAAGAGCTGATGAAGGACCCTGAATCATTTGAAAAAATACTGACCCCGGAACAGCGCGAGAAAATTCGAAAACTTGCGAGCGACGCTGAAGAATCTAAGGGACCACCCCCCGTCTCACAGTAATCGCGTCCAGCTGCTTTTTACCGCATTTTATCACTTTAGTGTGTCTGTAAAGACACCTGTTGGGGAATCCTAATTACGCGTAAGATCAAAGGCTCGGGGAGATGCTCTGATGATTTATAGTCATGGCGTTCGGTCTGGGGTTATTACGCTGCTATTTTGTTTCGCGAACGGTTGCGTTGATCAATACAGCTTCCAACAGGGCCAAGGCGATCTAGCCCCCCCAAACTCGGACCTCTGTACTCAAAATCCAAACGCCGATGCGTGCAAACGAGATCCAGTGGTCACCACCCCAGGGGTTGTGACGATTCTGTTCACGATGCAACAGATTCCACAGAATGCCGCCACACTGATCCTCGCTAACGCAATCAAGTACGCATCCCCTCTCCAACAACCGAGGATTCTCTTTCTGAAGGATTCTGCGACTTTTGGTGAGGACGAGGGTGATTCGGACTTTATCATGAATACACTACTTCTCGGCTACGACGTTGAATACAAGGTCATCGCAGGCGGCGGACTAACTCCGGCCGAAGTGAACAACAAGGACCTCGTCATTATCAGCAACCCTGGCCATCCACTCGCGAATCTTCAAACACTGACGACACTCCAAGCTTTCGCTGGGGGAGTTATACTTCTGGGCGATGACCTTTCTCGTGGATCGAGTTTCTCAATGGACGCTTTTACAGGCCTCACCTTCAAGGACAACGGCTCTTCGATGAGCTGTAACGGACAAACCTATCAGTATGACAACCTACAAGGTCATAACTACCAAGTTTCGATGAACTCCATTTTCTTGCCTGGCATACCGGCCGCCTACCAGCATTACAGCTACGGAAACGATATCGACATTACTACAGCAGGAACGGGTGTGCAGGTGTTAGCCTGGGCAGAAGCTGAAGCTGGGACTTGCAATATCGGACAGATACCTGCAGTCGCAAGAAAGCCTCGTTAATTAAAATGAGACAGAGTAGTTCACCTGCGCCGTACCGCGGTCTTTAGTACCGACGGAGGCAGAGATTTGATCGGTGATTTGCTTGGATACGGAAGCATTCACGCCCGAGCCACGCTCGGTCGCGACCTGACTTGTGATCGAGCCTGGTAATTGAACACCCACAGAAGCGTACTTATCTTTCAACTCAGTACGGCTCGAGAGGCGAACGCCATCGGCGATCCGAAGATTGAAAGTACGACCCGTGTAAAGCGAGGTCGCGATCACTGCAGCCGCGAGTGGCTCGCGAGCACCGCCGTCCATGTTTTCAGCATATTTTTTCGCCTGCTGAAACTGGCTCTTCAAGTGAAAGCGGCTAATCTTATCCATCGCACGACGAGCATAATCGCGAATGCGATCAAATCGGCCCTTTTCGGACTGAGCATTCTCGGTTCCGCGGACCTTACTGATCTCGTAAGCCTGACTCGAAGATTCGATGTCTCGCGAATCCATATCAGGTCCAAAAATTTCGTCGTTCAAGTTACGATCGCTC
>CAYOJT010000319.1:0-2783 GCA_964404365.1 uncultured Bacteriovoracaceae bacterium | reverse complement strand
GATTTAAAATAGCGTGTGCTTTGAAATGATCACGATGGGTGCGTTGTGGGTTACCAACCGCACTACCTCCGGCCGGAATATCTTTATCGACTATGCTCATCGCTCCGATTTTTGCGTAGGAACCGACTACGGCTTTATTTCCAATTCCGACTTTTCCACCCACATAAACGAACTTCTCTATCGTCGTTCCGCCCGCCGTCGCAGACATTCCGCACATGATAACGCCTTCTCCGATCTGAGAATTGTGGCCAATGTGAACAGCGTTATCGAGCTTAGCTTGTTTTCCAATGCGAGTTTCACCAAAGGTCGCGCGGTCAATCAATACGCTCGCGCCAAGTTCCACTTCGTCCTCAATGACGACGCGACCGAGGTGATAGATCTTTTCATGAGCGACAGGCACTCCGCCCTCAATTCTTGGTGCATAACCAAATCCGTCCGCGCCCACCACAGAACCCGAGTGAATACGAACTCGGTTTCCGATTTCGGTCCATTCGTAGATGGTAACGTTCGGGAAAATCACACAAAATTTACCAAGCCGTGCACCGGGGCCAACATATACAGAAGGAAAAAGCTCAGTGCCTTCACCGATTTCTGCCCCCGCCTCCACTACGCAGTTCGGCCCAATTCGCACGCCTTCGGCAAGCTTGACGGTCGGATCAATCACTGCACTTGGGTGAACGACCGCGGGGCCTGCCACAGGACGTCCTAGAACACTTGAATTGTGGAGTTTAGCGAGTCTTCGGCTAAGCTTCGCCATCGCATAATAAGGATCCGCACATGCGATGATCGCCGTCTTCTTCCAAAGGGGAAGACCCGATGCCTGAATCGGCTGAACAAAGAGTTCACCCGTGATCAAAACACTCGGTTGCGCGGTCATCAGTTCGGCTTGAAAATCTTTTGAGAAGAAAAAGGCGATCGTGCCGTCTCGCGCCGCCCCGAGCGCAGAAGCTCCTGTCACCGCAATCTTTGAAGCACGGTCACCGATGACGTCGCTATTTACAAAACGACCACCGGTGACCTGAAGTACTTCGGATAAACCTAAAGACGGGTGAGATTCCATTTTGGATTATTTATTTTTAGCGTTGAAAGCGCTGATCGCTTCCGCCGTGAAGTCGTCTTTATCTTGAGAAAAAAGCACGTTTGCGTCGTTTTTATCCAAAACAAGCGCATAACCTTTTTTCGCAGCCAATTCCTGAATCACAATTTTCAGATTCTTCACAAGCGGCGCGGTCATCTCTTGTTCTTTCTGTTGAATCTCCATTTGAGAACGACCGGTCGTCTCCTGGAGCTTCATGATGCGTTCTTGGATTTCTTGCTGCTTTTTCATGCGAGTTTCTTCGCTGAATGCGAGGCTTTGCTTTTTAAACTCTTCGGAAAGCTTACGAATCGCGTTCTCTTCGTCCGAGATCATCTTCTTTTTCGTATCGAATTCTTTTTGAAGCTGAGTCTTCGCTTTTTTACCTGCTTCGACGGTTTGAAGCGCCTTTTGCATGTCGACGATACCGACCTTGTAGGACGGATCTGCTTCGGCGCGAACGTGACCCAAATTCAAAAACAATGCAATCAGAGCAATTCCAACGATTTTCTTAGACATAATGTTTTCCCCTTTCAGGAAATCCGATCAAAATGGTGGTCCAATAAAGAACTGGAACACGGAGTTATCATCACCGGCTCTAGGCGAAATCGGGAAACCCCACTCGAAGCGAAGAGGTCCGATCGGTGAAAACCAACGAAATCCAAAACCGTAATCTTGACGTAAGTGAAGCTCGTTAAACTGTGGAAGGCGTTCCCAGACGTTACCGACGTCATAAAACGCAACAAACTTCAGACCTGCCTCGCGAACGATCGGCTGCTCAACTTCGAACATGCCGATAAACTGGTATCGACCTCCGAGCGGAATCCGCTCGGTAGCCGTACCCACCGTTTTTTCGCGATAAGGTCCAACCCGGAAGAACTGATAACCGCGCAAGTTGTTCGGTCCGCCTAAGTAGAAACGATCCGATGGAGGGACGCCGCGCTCGTTTTGTCCGACCGCTTGGCCGTACTCGAGGTTATTCCTGAAAACGAAATCACCGAAGAGTCGCTTGTAATAACGGTTGTTTGCGCCCACTTTGACGAAGGCTTTATCCCCGCCGATTCCTGCCGTTTCAAGCGACACGGACTGGTAACTGCCGCCGCTCGTTTCAAAGCGGTTATTCCGCTGATCGCGAACGACGCTCCAAACAACGGAAGAGAGCATCCCAATATCCGCGTCAATGAGCGCCAGGTCTTGTGCATCCGGATTCGTAATATCAACGGACTCAATACTGAGTCGTTCACGTTTGTAAGTAATGTAGGCGTTCGTGTATTCGCCAATTGGGTGACCGAGTTTTAAGTTTAAGCCGACCCTACGGTTAGTGAAGCGGTCTGGAATCACGAAGGTCGAATAGAAAATATCAAAGCCCGCTGACCACAGCGTATCGAAAGCATAAGGATCGGTAAAACCAATCGTGAGCGACTTATCTTTCCGATCGCGCGTTATGTTAGTTGCGAGGCTCAAGTTTTGACCCTTACCTCGAAAGTTCGATTCCGAAATCGTGGTCGTGAAGAAGAGACCCCGAACGCTTCCGTACCCTGCTCCAAGCGTAATCGTACCGGTTGGGCGCTCTTTCACTGAAATCTCGATGTTCACGAGATCGTTTCGGCCCTTCGGTGTGGTCGTATTGAAGAGCACCTCATTCGGCTGGAAGAACCCGAGTCGTTCGACGTTTTCGCGCGATTGGCGGAAACGAGTCCCGTTGTAG
>CAYOJT010000318.1:0-2784 GCA_964404365.1 uncultured Bacteriovoracaceae bacterium | reverse complement strand
TGATCAGATCGGTAGTGAAAAATACGAGACCGTAACCGTTATCGCACTCATTGGAAAATGACACTTCCACCACGTTGTTTCCGACGGTGTAGTCTAACATGCTCGTGTCGCTAATCGTCGCTTCGGGCTGTTTCGTATTGAGTTTTTCAATCTTGAATCCAGGCGCTACGCCCTGCATTTTAGCGTAACATTTTAAGTTCGCAGGCATATCCTTCGGTGAAAAATCCGAAGCAAAGGCAGTTCCAACTGAGCAAAGCGAAATAAGACATAATATTTGAGCTGATTTCATAACCCGAACCCTTTCACTAGTTCATTAACCCCGAGATGTAAGAAGTTTATTGATCGCCACCGCAGCGATCACGACGTGGACGATAGGTGTTAGCGGTAGGCGAAGTCTCTTGAGTCTCGCTCGACTCGTCGTCTGAGATTTCGCCTTCGACGATCTTGCGTGACCCGGTTCGTGGGTTTTCATCCACGAATCGGTAGCGGACGAGATCGACGTCGTAGAGACCGGATCGAACGTTGAAGGCCCCTTTACGACCCAATTCTTTTTCTGCAAGGGCAACACATTCCGAAAGCGCGAGTCCTGACTTTTCAGTCAAGTGCTCATGCTTACTGAGTGCCCTATTTCTCGCTCTAATCGTGCATTCGCTGTCCGCGTATGAAGAAAAAGAGACGATCGAGATGGCAAGTGCAGTGATGGATTGGAACTTCATAAAGGGACCTCTTCTCACTATTAATTAATGGTGGATCACCGTGCGGATCACGCGCTGATAGACGCCCGTGATTTCACAAGACGGCATTTTTCGAGACATCGGGTTAGTTGAAACTCCGCAGTTTTTAATGAACTTGGTGTTCACGAATCCCTTTTCATTTTTAGCGGCTTTCGCGGCTAGGACGGCTTCACGAATGACGATCGGTGCGCCACCAATGATCCGAAGGTATGGGCCTTTCGTGTCCGGGTGATCACCGAGGACCTGTGCGCTTGCTTCATATTCGATTTCCACGGTGAAGCCGTCTGAAGTGCGATCGCCGTCCGAATCCACTTCGGTAGCGACGAGTGCAAGCGCGTTCCCATTCGTCTTAAATTTAAATTGATTCAACATGAAGGGCTTCAAGCCGCGAGTCACTTTCTTCCCGGCCTTCGAAACGATCGAATAGAGTTCATGAGTCGCACCTTCGGCGCGGCCTTCGATTGTGACGGTCTTCTTGTCGCCGCTGGTTTTAAAAATAGCGGGATCATCGATCGCAAACGCCGAAGTTCCAGCCAGAGCGGTGGTGAGAGTAAGTAGAGTTGAGACTTTATAAATAAATGACATGGTGACTGATCTCCAAAACAACAGATAACGGAAGTTAAAAAATTTGAGGTAACAACGGCCGCGCTTATATCAAGTTAGATGCGATGCGTCAAAGCATGTCTTTAGGAAGTCACTCAAGTATAACCAATTGAAAATATGGTATAATTTGTGATTTTCGGATTACGAATAGCGAACATCCAAGAAGCGCATGACGTTCCGCATTGAAGTTAGACCCACTCAGTCATACAAGTCACCCAAGTTTCAGAGTAGATTTAAAAATTAAAAAACTAAAGGGGAGCTCATATGAAAATCGCATTAGTACTTTTGGCAGTCGCTTCGACAGTGTCCTTCGCACAAGCGGATGAATACAGCTGTATCTTGGATAACGTCGCTTACAAGAAATCACCGGTTGCGCATTTAGAGAGCAAAATGGTCGCTGGGAAAAAAGTTTGGGAATTCGAAGTCATGAGTAACCCACGCGATTGGAACCGGATCTTCAAGGCTGTCAAAGTGAAGGATAAGTCAGAAGACGTTCATGCTGAGTTTGTGAATTCGGCTGAAGGTATTTCGATTGATTTTTACCTCGATGAAACCGATGCACTCGGAATGGGTGAAGGCACGATCAAGTCGCCTGTAATGAATGGCCCGATTCACTGCGCGCTCATCCCATAATCGATCACAGAAAATCTTAAATAAAGCGACGGCGGCGAAGGATCCTACATCTTCGCCGCCGTTGACTTTTGTCTTGATGGGCTACTCTCAGATTTCTGGCTACCTCCTTGAGCCAGGCATGGGATTGGGATCATTAAAAAAGGACGCAACTTGGGCGTCTATCTCTTAAAAACCACTAGTTTTTAGCCATATTTCCTGATGACACCGACCAATACGCCTTCAATGCGAAATTGATCGGTCTCGGTGAGAGAGTTTACGAGAATCGGTTCGTAAGCTTCGTTTGCGGGACGGAGTTCGATCGTACCACTCTTCCGGCGGTAATAACGCTTGATCGTCGCTTCGTTTCCAACCATCGCAACAACCGTCTGCCCGAGAGCTGCATCGGCCTGTCGCTTAATCACGACATAATCCCCGTCCAAAATTCCATCCTCGATCATCGAGTTACCTGAGACGCAGAGAACGAAATGATTCTCGGGAGCGACATCCGGCGTTTTAAAAAAGGAAACAGGCACATCGAAGTCTTCGCCTCGTTCCGTGTATTCAATCGGTCGACCGGCAGCGACTTTTCCGAGGAGCGGTAGTGGAATCGTCGTTCGAGCTGCTGAGAGTGGGAGTGGGACCGCCCAAGATTTTTCTCCTTCAGCGGCTTCAGCGAGGATGAGCGATTTCTTTGCTGAGGCTGTGTCGGAGTCTTCCAAGGAGCGGGTAGACATTCCAAGAGTCGCTGATCGAGGTGTGGTTGTGGCTTGATCGACGACTTCCATCCCTCGTTTCGAATTCCAAGCTTTTCGGAGGAAACCCTGGCGTTCTAATA
>CAYOJT010000317.1:0-2796 GCA_964404365.1 uncultured Bacteriovoracaceae bacterium | reverse complement strand
AATCACGAGGTAACCACCCGATCCGAGTGGGACCGATTTCCCGGTTTTATCGAGCACGTCGACGTCATAGCCCGGAAGAGGAAGAGTTGCAGATCCTGGTTTTGTAGCTGTGACTGCAGGAAGAGGAGAAATCACGATGGATCCCGTCTCCGTCTGCCAATACGTATCGACAATCGGCGCTCGGTTTCCGCCGATATTTTCGCGATACCACATCCAAGCTTCTGGATTGATGGGTTCGCCAACTGTACCCAAGAGCCTGAGAGATTTCATATCGTGCTTCTTCGGATGTTCCGTTCCTAAACGCATGAACGCACGAATCGCTGTCGGCGCGGTGTAGAGAATCGAAATCTTGTGCCTCGCGATCATCTCCCAGAAGCGATCGGGGCCAGGGGTCGTGGGTGCACCCTCGTACATAAAAATGGTGGCCCCAAGAGCGAGCGGTCCGTACACCACGTAAGAGTGACCCGTGATCCAGCCGATATCGGCGGTACACCAATACACATCGTTTGGTTTTAAATCGAAAACTTGTTTCGTAGAACGCATCGAGCCCGTGAGATAACCGGCCGTCGAGTGGACGATTCCTTTTGGTTTTCCCGTCGTGCCCGAAGTGTAGAGAATGAAAAGCGGATGCTCAGCTTCAACTTCTTCTGGGTATCCAAGAGTTTCGCGTTTCTTTTGGTCCATTGCGGTCGCAAGTTCGTACCAATCGTAAACATCGATATTTTCAGCCGCTCCCGCACCTTTTTCGGGAAGTGGATCTTCCGCTTTATCGTTACCGCCCACGTCCGCACGCTTCAGACTGACGATGCTTTCAACCGTCGGAGTTCCAGCGACCGCTTTTTCGACTTGTTCGAGAAGTCCAATTTTTCCGCCCTTCCTCCAACCAAAGTCAGCGGTCAGGACGGCTTTTGCTTGAGCGTCGTTGATTCGGTCCTTTACGGCTTCGCTAGAGAAGCCCCCAAAAATTACGGTGTGAGTGAGACCCGCGCGCGCGCATGCGAGCATCGCAACAGCCGCTTCAGGAACAAGCGGCATGTAGATCGCGACACGATCACCCTTCTTCAAGCCGATCGAGCGAAGACCTGCGGTTAAACCCACTACTCGCTCGTGCAAGTCGCGATAGGTCCACCGTACGATTTCGGGTTTTCCGTTTTGTACGGGCTCGCCTTCCCAGAGGATCGCTACTTTAGATGCGTTCCCATGAAGGTGTCGATCGACGCAGTTCGTGGAGGCATTGGTCGTTCCGTCATGAAACCATTTCGCAAAAGGCGGATTCCATTCCAAAACTTTTTTGAAAGGTTTGATCCATTCGAGTTCACGGGCTGCCTCTGCCCAATAACCCTCGGGGTCTTTTCGACCAAGCTCAATCAAGCGATCGTAATCGTTTCGTTTCAGATTCGCTTTCTGAACGAAGTCTTCGGATGGCTCAAATTTACGGTTTTCGACCAGGGTTACGGAAAAGCTAGTGTCAGACATGAGGTCTAAGCTACCCTGAGGGTTTCCATTTTCGCTAGGCAGAATGCAGCGCGATAAGCCTTAGATTTTCCCCTGCGCTTTGAGTTCCTTCAAAACTTCCTGCAAATCGCTCGATTTGTGGTGAGTGACAGGAACTCCATCGATGTGAGCAAACACAATATCGCCCCCCCGGTTCACGATGAAATTTGCGCGAGTGACTGCTCCGAAAAGCCACTTCGAAGTCGCGCCGAACGCTTGAGCGACGGACTTATCCGGGTCCGAGAGGAGCGGAAATTCAAACTTGTATTCCTTCCGAAACTTCGTGTGCTTTTCAGGGGAGTCTTTACTTATCCCCACGATTTGGACACCTAAGCCGCGAAACTCATCGCCCGCGTCTCGGTAGGAGCAGAGCTGCTTCGTGCAGACCGGAGTAAAATCGCCGGGATAAAAAACGACGACCAAAGGTCCCTGCGCGAGAAACTCAGCGAGAGTGCGTTCTTTTCCGTCTTGGTCTTTGAGCTTGAAAGCAGGTGCTTTTTTGATTTCCATAGTGGAAATCAGGCTAGATCAAATCGAGTTCGAAATCCACGATCGTAGCGCACTCAATTCTTCTTTTAGGCGCGGAGGCGCATCGGGATTGGAGACAGCAAGCTCTATCCTCTCCCGCGCGAGTTCAGCGTGGGCCCTAAGCCGTTCCACTAAAAACTCGGGAAGCAGCGCACGCGGATCAACAGCGAGCGCGACACGAATGGCACGGTCGATTCCGGGGCCTGGTAGAAGCGCTGCTAACTCGTCTCCGCTCGCCGATGCGGGAGCACGGGACTGAAGGAGGCTTTCGGTTGCCTTAAACTCTTCTTCGCTCCAGGTCGCATCGCGGTCGATGGCTGGACTTCGATTTCCTGCGTGCGAATCGTCACTCCAGACTACAATTCCGAATGCGAGAGCAAGTGCCCAACCGAGCCGACTCACGTTCAAATGACCGATTTTACTCATTCCCCAAGACCCCCGTCGAATACGTTCAAATTTAGGTCCCTGAATTACGGTGATAATACACAGACTTAACGCAGCGCATTATGACCCTATAAATTATAGCATAATTTGTTGACAGTAATAGTCAAGTACTTTTATCATCTAAAGGTAGGGGTTAATTATTCCCGAGGGGGGAATTTGGGACGTATTAGGGCAACCTCCAACATCCAAGCTATTTTTGCGCGTATTCGACGTGGGCGGATTATTGCGTCTGCGATTTCGTGTTTCGCGCTCGGAGGTTTCGCTTCATCCTCAAGTGGCTGTAACGGAACTATCTTAGATGGGATCGCGACCTCAAGCGACGGCTTCGTC
>CAYOJT010000316.1:2552-2797 GCA_964404365.1 uncultured Bacteriovoracaceae bacterium | reverse complement strand
CTGCCTTCGACCTGAGTACTTCTTCTGAATCTCGAGTGGCCAGCTCGCGCGAGGCTCGTCGCCCCAGCTTTCACCAATTTCCGAAATAAACTTTAGCGCAAAATTATCTTCAAAAAACCAGGATGCGAACTTGAAATCTGCATCTGTTAAGAGGACTTCGAGGCGATCGAGAGTACTCATCCAGCGCACCCGAGATTCCTTTTCGCCTGGGAAAATAAACATGACAGGCTGAATGTCCCGCGATC
>CAYOJT010000316.1:0-2542 GCA_964404365.1 uncultured Bacteriovoracaceae bacterium | reverse complement strand
TACCGAACCAGCACCATGGCGATTTCGGAGTTCGACTAAAGCATTTCGAACACCCTTTTCAACCACTGGGTCGCTCAAGAAAGGTTGAAGCGCTTTCATTCTTTCGAGAAGCAGCTCCTCCTCCCAGGTCTGGCGCGAACGCCCGTTTACACTTTCCCAACCCACAACCGCATTTTCGACATCAGACTGAAGTTCAGAGAGGCGTGCCCTGAGCGCTTCCTCGGAAGTCACACACTCCCGTTCCATGAGCATTTTTCGCGTAGCACCTTCATCGGTCTCACCTCTGAACTGGGGCGGAGCTATCGGGAAGGATCCACTGCGAGCGGAATCGACCCAGCGATTCACCTCCACGAAGGCCCTCGTTCGAACATACTGCGTGAACCGATCGAAGAATCGATCCAGCGCCTGAGGAGCACTCAGCAGCTGTTCGAAAATTCCACGGACTTCAGAGGCAAACGCTTCTTTCGAATAGAACTGAAGGTCTCGAATCGACTCAATCAATTCGGCAATTTTTTTCTTCCTTAAGACCTCTCCCACCCAATAGGCCTTCGACTCACTCTTAAACTCGATTTTCATCATCCCCAGGACACGAGAAAAAATAGCTTGGGATAGTGTTCCGCCTGAACTCGACTGCCTTTTCTCCAAGAGCGAAACCCAAGTCTCAAGTTCACGGGAAGAAGCCGCTCCACCCATACAGTCATAAAAATTACGTTTCTGAGTTTCAATGGACTGCCCGAGTTTGAGTGCCGAACAAGCTTTCGCGTATTTTGGCTTCGGATAGGACTGTGCAGCTCTGAGTGTAAATCGCTTAGCGGATTCATCGGGCCACTTTTCAGCTGTCATGACTTCAGAAGGGAATTTCTGCACTGTTGCGGCAAACAATCGAACCAAATCAAAAAGCATCGCTGACAGGCGTCCATCTTGCCCCATTGAATAGACCATCTGGACGGCTGGAACGAACTCCGGAAGGCGCGAGAGTTCACTCAAAGTCGCAAACTCGTTTTTGCCTTCAATGGAATCATGAAGAATCGCACGAATACCTTCCCACCAGGAATGGCGGTTTGAAATTCGAAAGAGGCTTCGGATTTCGGCAACCGAGTTCGCAAGCGAGGCTTGACCCTCACCTCCCGACAGTCCCGGTAACGCCATGACGAGCCGACCTAAACGATTCAGCTCATCATCGTTTAAACGCGCGACCCACGCTTTAAGCTGCGGCGGATAACCTTCCTGAGAGAACTCATCTAAGGTCTTTCCGATTTTTTCCCACTCGGTGTCCGAAATCAGGCTGAAAATTTTCAGCGCGGATTCTGAAATGCCTCTCGAAAAGAAAATTTTGAAAATCGGCAACAAAATTGCTGAATCTCGATCCATCCACTTGCCAAATACGTCACCTAAGCCGGACTGAATTCCTGCTTCCAGAAGTCGAACAAAGAGTACTCCTTCGTTTCCGCCAAACCCTTGTAAGAGATCCTCATAGGACACCAAAACGGTCTCCGGGATTTTGCAGCACTCTTTCAAAATGAGAGTTTGAGTCGAACCTCGACGAATCGAGAAATTATAGAACGCTTCTCCCGTGTGGAGTTTTAACTCAGAAACGAGTTCCGACCAGGGATCCTTAAACGCCAAACTACCGCCCATACAGACAATAGGCGAATTCAACCCTCGGCGGAGCCCCTCGAAGGAATTGAGCCAAGGAGCATGACCCGCAGACGGGAGAATGAGTTTATCGATCCACTCTGAAGATCGATTTGGATCCTCCATCAAGGTCTGAAATAGACTTCGAGCCGACCCACGCGCGAAGCTCCGAACGAGTTGAGCACTAGCCGTGTTTGTCGTCGGAGCCAGAGAACCTGGACGTTCCGAAACCCACGCCTGAATCGATTCTCGAATCACGTTTTTTTCGTCGACACTCAAGGGTGACTTTTCGAATGCGCGGTAAATGGATTCAAATTCTGAAGATCGCATGACCTTCTCAATCACCCCGAGGTAAAGCTCAAAGCCTTCCGGCGTAACTGACTCCACCCATTTCGAAAGCATTTTTAACTCGCGTGCATTCGGATTAAGAGCACCGGATCTTGCCGAATCCAAAAACTGCATCAACGCAGCTATCGACTTCGGATTTTGAAAAAGCTGAGTCACATTCTCAACGCTCTTTCCCAAGCGGCCAGCGCGATCGAGATAATTGAAGAAAACGAAAGACTCTCCAATCTGCAATTCATTTCGGAAAAACGAACCGTTCAAAATATGGGTGAGTGCCGAAAGCGTTCGATCATCTGCTTTGGCTGTAAGAGCTTGAAACTCAGGGATCGAGCCGTTTGAGTTAAAACATTCAACGAGCGCGCGAAAGGATTTTGGATCCAAGCCAGTCTCGGGGATCGAAAAGGAAGAACACCCCGGATTTCCCTGACGGTAATTCTTTCGCTGATTGACGGCAGGATCATCCGATTTCGACGAGAACATATCGAGCGAACATCCGGAGAAAAGCACTCCGGAGATCGCGATGGATATTAGGATTCGAAATGGAAAACCCCGCTTCATATGC
>CAYOJT010000315.1:0-2803 GCA_964404365.1 uncultured Bacteriovoracaceae bacterium | reverse complement strand
AAATTCCAGGAAAACTCAAAACCTCCCCGAATCGAAGCCGTTATCCACGTAGAGCGCGATTCCCAAAAGGGGATGGTCATCGGGGCCGCCGGTAAAAAGATCAAGGAAATCGGATCCAGCGCTCGCGAAGAGATTGAAGACTTCTTAGGTACAAAGGTTTTCCTCGGATTAAACGTGAAAGTCCTGAAAGACTGGAGTAAGAACCCAGAACTCTTAAAACAGCTGGGTTATGACCTCCCTAAAGCATCAAAACAGAGACGGGCATGAGCTCCATGAGTGAAGAGATGAACGAAACAACCGCATCCCTGGTCGCGCCAAAAATCGCGATCGTCGGGCGTCCAAACGTCGGAAAGAGTACGCTCTTCAACCGACTCTTCGGACGTAAGCGTGCGCTCGTTCACGATTTGCCGGGCGTGACTCGTGATCGGCTCGAAGAAGAGACCGAATGGTGGGTGAATAAGCAGCGCTACAAGCTGAAACTCATCGATACGGGCGGCCTCGGCGGAGAAACTTTCGCTGAAGATATTGCGAATCAGGTCCAGCTTGCATTAAATGAGGCCGATCTCGTAATCGCGCTTTTTGATGCTCAAGCCGGTTACACGCCTGCAGACCAAGAAGTTATCCAACGCATGATTCGTTCGGGTCTCGGTGATCGCGACATTCCGATTTTCGGTATTGTGAACAAGATCGACGACCACAAGCACGAAGAACTCGTTCACGAATTTTATGAAAGTGGGCTAGCACCGATCTATGGCGTCTCAGCTGAGCACGATCGTGGGACGGACGAACTGAAAAAGATGATCGTCGAATCGCTCATCGCTGACGGGAAACTGGAAGCAAGCCCAGACGAAGAGGAGGAGGTCAGAGACCTTACTCCGAAGATCGCGATCGTGGGTAAACCGAACGTCGGAAAGAGCACGTTCGTAAACGCGGTCCTCGGCGAAAACCGAATGATCGTGAGCGATGTAGCAGGTACAACGATTGACTCGGTCGACACCCATGTGGAGCTCGACGGGAAAAAACTCATCTTGATTGATACGGCGGGAATTCGCCGGAAATCCAAAACAGAACAAGGTGTTGAAGTCCTTTCTATCGTGCAGTCGCGAAAGGCGCTTGAGCGCTGCGATATCGCGATCCTCATGCTCGATGCAGATGGCGGCGCGAAGGACCAAGACGAAAAAATCAGTGGTCTGATCGAAGAAGTAGGCTGCTCGGTGATTCTCTGCGTGAACAAGTGGGACACTCAACGAAATAAGAAGGGTGTATCGAAAGACAGCGCTGTCGAAGAGATTCGAAATCGTTTTGCACACTTGAAGTACGCGCCGATTCTATTTACGAGCGCAAAAGAAAAAACAGGCTTCCAAGATCTCGCAGAGCTTGCGCACGACATCTTAGAACAACGTCGTCTGAAAATTCAGACGAAGGAGTTCACGGAATGGGTGAAATCCGCGTCCGAAATTCATAACCCTTACAACGTGAAGTTTTACATGTGCCATCAGTCGGGTAGACATCCACCGACTTTTGTTTGTCATGTGAGCGACCCTGAAAAAGTGCACTTCAGTCTTCAGCGCCACCTCGTCAATGCCATGCGCGAGCGCTGGGGCTATATGGGAAGTCCAATTCGTCTGCTGTTTGTAAAAGGCAAGAGCCGCACCGGCCCTGCAAGAAAACAAGATCCATCCACTGGACCGAAACTCTTACCAAGTAAAAAGAATCGATCCAGTCACGCTGTAAAATAAGCCTGCCCGATCGGGAAGACTATCTCCCGTCGGTAACTTCACGGTATCTCCATCGTCACTAAAGTGCGCCGAGTGGACGCGTGCTTCCAAGTTAAAGTAGGTCTTCTTAGGCTTCACCGTAAACTCAAGCCCCGCACCCAAGTTCAGACCGAAAGAACTGTCCTTATCAGCTTCATCCGGACGCGCGACGGGCGTTTGTGTGCGTGAGTAGGATCCGAAACCCAGGGTGAAGTAGGGGTTAGCGAAGCTCACCGGCGCTACGGCATTTTTAGTGTCGAAATAATAACGAAGCGTGAGCCCGAAGAGGAAAAGCGAATAATCGTATTTCTCAAATGAGGTCCCACCCGTTGGATCCGCATTGAAGGTGAAACCCGCGGTATAAATTCCCAGAGTCAGCGCCCAATTGAAATCGAACCAATAGTGGACCCGGATATCGACGTTCGGGAAAGCCGTTCCGATCAGGAGCCCTCGATTTCCGAATGCGCCACTGTAACCCGTTCCGAGGCTTAATCCGAAAAAGCGACCGAACTGAAAAAACTTCGTATCTTCATCTTCGTCTTCGCTTGAACTGAAATCACCGTAGGTGGTGTAGGGGGTTGCTTTGTAATCTTCTTCTTCGGATTTTTCGGGTTTATGTACCGCCGAACCTTCTGTGGTCGCAGCAGAAGCGGGCGGAGGAGGGTCTTCAGCCCAAGCCTGAGAAACGAAGCATCCAGGCGCAGCGAGAGAAAAAACCACTAATGCAAAAAGCGCGATCTTAGAAATAGAATCGCATGCCCGCATCGAGGAAGGTCGCTCCAAATGTACTTAAGGCTGAAGAGCCCGTGATGTTCGTCATTGCGGCACCGACTTCAAACGAGAAGCCTACGCTCTCAAGCCCTGGGATAAAAAACTCGCTGCCAAATCCTGCTAAAAAATCCGTCCCGCTATGATTCAGAGCACGGACAAATCCGAGCCCCCCCATGGCGTAAAAATTCAGGTTCGTTTCGAAAAAGATGTTTTTGAAAAGTTTGAAGCCCACGACAGAGTTCGTTGGCCTTGCGGTCGAGAATCCCAGAGCCGTT
>CAYOJT010000314.1:0-2810 GCA_964404365.1 uncultured Bacteriovoracaceae bacterium | reverse complement strand
CTCCTCGGTTCCTTTGTGATCTCTAACACCTGGGACGTTGTGACGTATTTCTTTGTAGTCGTGTGCTTTTTCGTGGCGTCGAATCATCCGCTGAAGCGCAGGATCGCTTCACTCTTTGTAATGGGATTCTTCGCGGCCGCACTCTATGCGCCCTTTTTGGTTTCGTTTTTAGGTGGGAATCAACAAGCACACGCAGGAATTGCGGACAATGCATTCAACACTGTGCCGCAGCTCTTTTTCTTTTTCGGCTATCCCGCGCTTTTTGGGCTACTCGTTTATCCGTGGAACGAAGTGAAGTGGACGGCCTGGTTTAAGTATGTGTTTTTAGTTTTGCCACTCGCACTGACCTTTCTTTTTGATTACGAGTTTGGTCCGGGCCTTTCTCATGTCGGATTTTCGATCATTTCAGGAATTCTAATTTGGCTTGCGATTCAGTCCCAAGATCGCCTCCAAAGAGCCGCCTACCTCTCGTGCGGATTAATTCTCTTCCTGACCGAGCATTTTACTTTCATGGATCGCATGAACACGATCTTCAAGGGCTATCTGCCGCTCGGGATTCTCCTTTGGATTGGTGTTTGGGGGCGCTCGCTTCGAGGTGGCCGAGTTCTGCGAGCGCTTGCTGTTATTCCCCTCTTCTTTGCGCTCGTATCGGGCGGCGTAACGATCGCGGGTATTCTAAGAGACTCGAAGACCCCAGGCGCACGGCCCACACTTTACGGGGATGATTACCTCTGGGTAGTGAATGAAAACGAAGCGAAACTCATCCAGTGGATGCGAGATCATATTCCCGGGACCCCAGCTGTACTTGAGGCTTTTGGGAACTACTATGGGCCCTTTACGCGCATCACGATGCACACCGGTCTTCCGAGTTACCTAGGATGGGAGCATCACACCGTCCAGAGAGGCGTGTATCACCCGCTCGTCATCCGCCGCCGAGACATGATCCCAACCTTTTACAATACGACAGATCCACTCCAAGCTCTATCCATTCTCGAAGAGAGTCGGGTGGACTATTTCGTCGTTTCCCGCCTTGAGCGTGAGACTTATAAGGCTGAGGGCGGTCTCACGAAATTCGACGCTCACCCAGAGCTTTTCATCCCGATGGCCCGATTCGGAGATGCGACGCTTTATACGACGTTCGTCTCTCGGCGCGATTTCAATCCGCGTTCGGATAAATTTTAGTGATATAAAAGCGAAAAACGCCGCAGCTCATGGGAGCGTACGGCGTTTTTCGCTTTAACTTTATATATTACTGAAGCAGACCCTTCATCATTTCATTGAGCTTCAAGAGCTCAGGAAACTTTGAATCAGCCTGAATCTGCTCAGGAGGGAGCTTACTGAGCGCGCCGGTAAGCTGCGCTAACCCGCCCTTAACATCTGCGAACATCGGAAGTTCGAGTCCGGATTTAGCAAGAAGTCCCTTCGCTTGCAAAGCGACACCCATGCGAGTTTGAGCGTCCTTGATTTGCACTGCAGTCGCGGTAACGATCAATCCTTTTTCTGGGTGTTCCGGATCTGCAAGCTTCATCGGCGACCCAAGCGCCATCAAAGCGGTTCCGGCCATCATGTTCACGCGTACTTGAAGCATCTTTTCGAGGTCTTTCGAAACTTTTAAACCCTCAAATACATACGCAGGCACAACGTTGAGCGCGAGCGGATCTGCTTCGCAAGATTTCTTGTTATCAAGAACCATCGAAACAACATCGTAGAAGCTCACGGCCTTGAACTTGTAACGAGTCGATGCATCCAGCTGACGTTCGCTTACGTTATGCATCGCCATCGCCATGGCAGCGTAGTTACGAGCGTTTAAAAAGTTCGGATTACCGCGCTGTTCTTCTTCGCCGGTTTGAGGATTCTTCACGGGGTGCGGAGGTGAAATCGCATCCGCTAACATCTTCGTGCCATCGATCGCGATCACATCAAAATCTTTGATGACCTTGGTCGTTTCTGAAATCGCGACTTGGAACAGGCGCTCTTGTTTCGAAGCATCGTCTTCACGGAATCCGCCGGATTTGAAGAGTTGAAACTCAAGTGCATTATAATAAGACCCCGCTTGAGCCAACTTCGATTCAAGCGATGTTACCTTTACGAGCAGATCGAGAGCATCAACGCGACTCACCCGTGTTCCGCCTTGGCGACCATCGCCGAAAGCGACTTGGTTTAACTCTAAAAGTTTTGTGCTATTTCCCGCAGCTTGTTCGGAATTGTCCGCTGAACGTTGAGCGTTATCTGCGACTTTACAACCCGTCATACCCACAAGAGCAGCCATACTCAAAATCGTGGCTGCGTTTTTTAATCCACACTTTTTCACGAGAACCTCCAAAATACGAGCAGCGAGAGCTCATTAAAATTCCGAGAATCCACACGCGGGACTCGACACGGAAAAAGAATCAGCGAAATATAACACGCCGCGTTATAGCAAGTCAAAGCGATTTACTCGATCTACAAGTTATTGAGATATTCCACAAATATTACATTACGTTAATAATATGCGACCAAGTCTATGGAGTAGATTGCTCATGATTCAAAAACTAAAGTGAACTCAGAAAAACAACGAATATTCAAGATTCATATCATTCGCGCGATTCTGCTCGATGTAGGTTCGAAAATACCGAGTCGCTTCAATTCGAAACTCCCCTTCTTTCATCCAGGCCCAGGAGAGAGTCGAACGAAGTACGGATGCTCCCGGGTCAAAGCCAGAATTACGCTCCCACTGAAAACGATTCTGCCATTTCAAGCGCGGCGAAAATCGAATCAAGGTGTAGGGTTCAACCAAAAGCGAGAGGCGATCGCGAGGAACGAAAACAGCG
>CAYOJT010000313.1:0-2814 GCA_964404365.1 uncultured Bacteriovoracaceae bacterium | reverse complement strand
ATCGCTTTGAAAAAAGCAGAATGGGCAAAATCAAAATCCACCATCTCAAACCGCGTGTCCGCAGAGTTTGGAATTCCCTGTTTCGTGAAACCCGTGAATGCGGGTTCCTCTGTCGGTGTTCATAAAGTGAAAAAGGCGGAAGATCTCATTCCCGCGATTGAAGACGCGTTCCGGTACGACGTAAAAGTTTTGATTGAGAAAGCAATTCCTGCGCGCGAGATCGAGTTCTCGGCTCTTGAAAATCCTAAGTTTGGGGAAGAACCCCTCATCTCGATTGCGGGCGAAATCAACCCGACGCACGAGTTCTACTCTTATGAGGCGAAATATCTGGATGAAAACGGCGCGACGATGAAAATTCCAGCCGATTTGACTCCCTCGCAGCTGAAAACTGCTCAAGAGATCGCTCGAAAAGCGTTCACGGCATTAGAGTGTGAAGGGATGGCTCGCGTTGATATGTTCCTAGATCGGGATACCGGCGATTTTTACTTCAACGAAGTGAACACATTACCGGGCTTCACCTCGATTTCGATGTACCCGAAAATGTGGGAAGCGAGTGGACTCAAGTACTCAGACCTTCTCACGACTTTGATTGAACTTGCGCTTGCGAGACATGAACGGAAGAAAGCGCTCGTTCGAGATTTTCAAGTGCCGAAGGGAAAATGAAAATGGAATCGCACCCTGAATTTTCTTTGGAGACCTTAATTGACCGCCGAGGTTACCTGAAAAAAATCGCAGCTGCGATTGCGGTCTATCAACTTTCGAATGTGACGGTCGTTGCGGAAGCGCTGGCCACTACACTGAAGCCTGATTTCGAGAACTGGATTCGTGCAGTAGAAATCGCCTGCTTAGAAGTGCGAGATGGAAAAATCAAGCCGACCCTCTGGCAGACGAAAATGGACCGCTTCCATAATCGCGTTCCGCTGGAAGATGTGCTCCGTTTCACTGACCTCGAGAAGGTGCTGAAGGTTGAGCGCGCTCCGATGAAAGAAAAGGTCGCTTCGATTCATGAGGTTCCGTGGCCAAAGCTCGGTGCGGAATCGCCTGCAGAAATTCCGTTCGGTCATAAACTCTTCATCTATCGAAAAGGCTCGGTTACGCCCCCGCATGCGCATAATCACCTGGTTTCGGCGCACATGATTTTGAAGGGAAAATTCCGCGTTCGGACTTTTGATCGGGTCCAGGATACCGCGAAGGGGATGGTCATTAAGGCCACTCGGGATGAGACGATGGGTGTGGGTTCGGTGATCACGATGTCGGATTATAAGGACAACGTGCACTGGTTCGAGGCATTAGAGGAGAATTCGGTTACTTTCGATATCCCTGTGCCCGACATTGAACCTGCGAAACAATATAGGCACCCCGCAGCTGCATATAATCAAATTTTTATCGATCCGACCGTCCCCGTCAGGGCGGATGGGAAACTGGAAGCGCCGATTATTCCGTTTGCGGAAGCACTCCGTCGGTTTGCTTAAACTGAATCTGAAGCTCGTAGAGTGGAGATTTCACACCGAACGCGCGGAGCCGCGCCGGAGATTTCGGATCCAGTAAAGTTCCTTTTGCTAATGGTCCTGGATCATTCTCAATAAAGATGACCTTAAAGTCGTGAATCTCTTCAGCGCTTTCCCATATTCGGGCCGCGCACATTCGACACGGTTTTAGCGAAACGACGAGCGTGGAGCCCTTGGGGAATTTTCCTTGAAAGGAATCGATCAAATTCATTTCCGCGTGGCGGGTTCTGATTTTACCGTTTGTGTTTTTGCTCTCAGCTAGAAGTGAACCGGACCTAGAATAGAGGCGCGCTCGTACCTCGCGATCCATCTGATGCCTCGGTTTTGAAGATTCTTCGACTGCACCTGCGTGAAACGGAGGGCGGATGAGTTCCTCGCCCAGGGGTTGGAGCAAGGGGTTTCGACGGATCCGTTTTGCGGCTACCTTCGTAATTTCTTTTTCCAAAAAAGTGGGTTCATCGCCGCACTCGATCCATTCGCGAAGGATCTTCCGTGCCATTTCTTCATTCCGCTCGTAAATCCCTTCAATGAGGCCCAAGAGAGACCTGCTCCAGAAGTTTCCGTGCTCGGATTGAATTTGAAAAATTGGGAGCTGTCCCATGAACCGAGTCTTAGCAGAAGTTTGAAAACTCCGACATCCAAACTGAGGAGAAGCTCTTTGAGTCAAAAAAGAGTTCGGCTTCCGGGTGGGTTCGAATGAGCTTCAGATTACCCGCAAAAGCTGTGTCACTAGGAAAACTCGGCGTAACCCATACCTGTTTCCCTGATTCGAACGCGAAATCTGCGGTCGAAAGCGTACCCGATTTTCCCCCGGCTTCGACAATCCAGGTCCCGCTTGAAAATGCAGCCAGGAGGCGGTTTCGCTGAAGAAAGTAGAAAGGAAGGGGTTCAGTATCTGGCGGAAACTCCGAAATCCAGAGCCCACCTGCGTTCAATATCGCTTGGCCAAGTTCGCGGTTCTGTTCGGGGTAAAAGCGATCGAACCCTCCGCCCAAGATCGCAACCGTCGGTAGGCCTGCGTTGAGTGCCGCCTGATGCGCTTCCGCATCGATTCCTCGCGCTATGCCCGAAAGAATGATGAGGGATGTATTTTTCATCGATTTTAATGTGTCGCGAACCAGGATCCTCGATTCTGATCGCGGGAGGCGACTCCCGACAATGGTTAGTCCGCTCTCCGGTAGGCGGTTCAAAAGCGAAAACGCCGATGGCTTACCTCGAATCCAAATTTCGCGAGGCGGAACTCGCATTTGGACGAGAGCGCTCTGGGGATCGAGCTTTAATGAAAGGTCCGCAATTCGTTCAGACG